>CAZZVH010000076.1:0-11000 GCA_964657365.1 uncultured Burkholderiaceae bacterium | reverse complement strand
TGCCACTCCACCCGCACCGCCTTCAGCGCCGTGACCTTGCCACCCTCGCCGATGAACTCCTTCGTGGCGATCGCGAATTCCCGGCCGCAGCCTTCCTCGTGGCTCGACGACGTGCGCAGCTTGGTCGGCCAGTACGGCCACACCAGAGGCTTGTTCTCATGGTCCGGCGGCATCGGCATGAGCTCGAACTGGGTCACGCTCTTCGCACCGTGCCGGTTGCTCGTGCCGACGCAATCGCTACCGGTGTCGCCGCCACCGATCACGATCACGTCGCGACCGTCGGCCCGGATCTGCGCGTCGACCGTCGATCCGGCATTGATCCGGTTCTGCTGTGGCAGGAACTCCATCGCGAAGTGAACGCCGTCGAGGTCGCGTCCCGGCACGGGAAGATCGCGCGAACGCTCCGACCCGCCAGCCAGCACCACGGCGTCGAAATCCGACATCAAGGTCTGTGCGTCGACGTGCTCCGTCGACCAGTCGGTGACGCGCTCGCTCGCCGCGAGATCGCCGACCCGCACGCCGGTGCGGAACACCACGCCCTCGGCCTGCATCTGGGCGACGCGACGGTCGATGTGCGCCTTCTCCATCTTGAAGTCGGGGATGCCGTAGCGCAGCAGCCCGCCGATGGCGTCGTTCTTCTCGAACACCGTGACGGCATGGCCGGCGCGAGCCAGTTGCTGTGCGGCGGCGAGGCCGGCAGGACCGGAGCCGACCACGGCGACGCTCTTGCCGGTCGTCGTGGCCGGTGGCCGCGGCACGACCCAGCCCTCGGCCCAGGCGCGATCGATGATCGCGTGCTCGATCGACTTGATGCCGACCGGTGCATCGTTGATGTTGAGCGTGCAGGCCTCTTCGCAGGGCGCCGGGCAGATGCGGCCCGTGAACTCGGGGAAGTTGTTGGTCGAGTCGAGCACCGCGAACGCCGTCTTCCAGTCGGCGCGGTACACGAGGTCGTTGAAGTCGGGAATGATGTTGTTGACCGGGCAACCGCTGTTGCAGAACGGCGTGCCGCAATCCATGCAGCGCGCGCTCTGGACCTTGGCTTCGTCTTCCTTCAGCGTGTGCACGAACTCGCGATAGTTCTTGACGCGTCTGGTCACCGGCTCGTGGCCTTCCTCCACGCGCTCGAAATTCATGAAGCCGGTGACATTGCCCATCGCGTGCTGCTCCCTTCCCTGTCCTGCTGGCGCTTACTTCGGCGCGACGATCTTGTTCGCTGCGACGGCGGACTTGGCTTTGGCGATGGCGTCGTCGGCTGCCGTGCCCGCGCGCAGTTCGCCGAGCGCCGTCATGGCCTTCATGCTGATCTCCGCGAGCGCCCGCTTATATTCGTTCGGGAAGACCTTGACGAAGCGGCCGCGTGCTTCCGTCCAGTGGTCGAGGATCTCCCGCGCGCGCAGGCTGCCGGTCCACTTGTGATGGTCGGCGACGAGATTGCGGAGCAGCGCTTCGTCGGTCTGCTCGCCGTGCCAGATGCCCCGCTCGACGTGCTTCTCCTGCTCCGCGCCCGGCAGGACCGGACCGAGCGACACCATGGTCGTATTGCAGCGCGTGGCGAAGTCGCCGTCCTCGTCGTACACGTAGGCGATGCCGCCGCTCATGCCGGCCGCGAAGTTGCGGCCGGTCTTGCCGAGCACGACGACCGTGCCGCCGGTCATGTATTCGCAGCCATGGTCGCCGGTGCCTTCGACGACGGCCGTGGCGCCCGAGAGGCGCACCGCGAAGCGTTCGCCAGCGACGCCACGGAAGAACGCCTCGCCGCTGGTCGCGCCGTAGAGCACGGTGTTGCCGACGATGATGTTCTGCGTCGCGTCGCCGCGGAAGTCGATGCTCGGGCGGATCGCCAGGCGACCGCCGCTCATGCCCTTGCCGGTGTAGTCGTTGGCGTCGCCGATGAGATAGATGGTGATGCCCTTGGCCAGGAACGCGCCGAAGCTCTGGCCGCCCGTGCCTTCCATCTGGATGAAGATGGTGTTGTCGGGCAGGCCTTCCGGGCGACGTCGGATCAGCTCGCCGGACAGCATCGCGCCCACCGTGCGGTTGACGTTGCGGGTCGCCTCCAGCAACTGCACCTTCTCGCCGCGCTCGATCGCGGGCATGCACTTCTCGATCAGGCGCACGTCGAGTGCCTTCTGCAAGCCGTGATCCTGTTGCTCGACGTGACGGCGCGGCACCGTCTCGGGAGCCGACGGCGCATGCAGGACGCGGCTGAAGTCGAGCCCCTTGGCCTTCCAGTGGGCGATGCCTTTCCTGGTGTCCAGCAGGTCGACGCGCCCGATCATCTCGTCGAAGCTGCGGATGCCGAGCTGCGCCATGATCTGGCGCGCTTCCTCGGCGACGAAGAAGAAGAAGTTGACGATGTGCTCCGGGCGCCCCTGGAACTTGGCCCGCAGCACCGGGTCCTGCGTCGCGACGCCCACCGGGCAGGTGTTGAGGTGGCACTTCCGCATCATGATGCAGCCTTCGGCCACCAGCGGTGCGGTGGCGAAGCCGAACTCGTCGGCGCCGAGAAGAGCACCGACGACCACGTCCCGGCCGGTCTTCATCTGGCCGTCGGCCTGGACGCGGATGCGACCGCGCAGCCGGTTGAGGACGAGCGTCTGCTGCGTCTCCGCGAGGCCCAGCTCCCACGGCGATCCCGCGTGCTTGATCGAGCTCCACGGCGAGGCGCCGGTGCCACCATCGTGGCCGGCGATGACGACATGGTCCGCCTTCGCCTTCGCGACACCGGCCGCGATCGTGCCCACGCCCACTTCCGACACCAGCTTGACGCTGATGCTCGCCCGCGAATTCGCGTTCTTCAGGTCGTGGATCAGCTGCGCCAGGTCTTCGATCGAGTAGATGTCGTGGTGCGGGGGTGGCGAGATCAGGCCGACACCCGGCACGGAGAAGCGCAACCGGCCGATGTAGTCGCTGACCTTGCCGCCCGGCAACTGGCCGCCCTCTCCGGGCTTGGCACCTTGCGCCATCTTGATCTGGATCTGGTCGGCCGACGACAGGTACTCGGTCGTCACGCCGAAGCGGCCGGATGCGACCTGCTTGATCTTCGAGCGCAGCGAATCGCCGGCCTTCAGCGGGAAGTCGACGACGATGTCGCCCTTGCCGATGATGTCGCTGAAGTGCGTGCCCTCGACGATCGGCTCACCGCGCAATTCAGCGCGGTAGCGGGCCGGGTCTTCGCCGCCTTCGCCGGTGTTCGACTTGCCGCCGATGCGGTTCATGGCCACGGCGAGCGTGGCGTGCGCCTCGGTCGAGATCGAGCCGAGCGACATCGCGCCGGTGGCAAAACGCTTGACGATCTCGGCCGCGGGCTCGACCTCCTCGATCGGGATCGACGTCGCGGGATCGACGACGAATTCGAACAGTCCCCGCAGCGTCATGTGCCGCTTGGTCTGGTCGTTGATCAGCTTCGCGTATTCCTGGTAGGTCTCGAAGCGATTGGAGCGCACGCCGTGCTGCAGCTTGGCGATCGCGTCGGGCGTCCACATGTGCTCTTCGCCGCGCACGCGCCAAGCGTATTCGCCGCCGGCATCTAGCATCTCGGCGAGCACCGGATCGTCGCCGAAGGCCGCGCGGTGCATGCGCAACGCTTCCTCGGCGACTTCGAAAATGCCGATGCCGCCGATCTGGCTCGCCGTGCCGCGGAAGTACTTGTCGACCAGTGTCTTCTCGAGGCCGATCGCCTCGAAGAGCTGCGCGCCGCAGTACGACATGTACGTCGACACGCCCATCTTCGACATGATCTTCGACAGGCCCTTGCCGATCGCCTTCACGTAGTTGTAGATGGCCTTCTCGGTCGCGAGATCGCTCGGCAGATCCTTGTGCAGGTCGGCCAGCGTCTCGAGCGCGAGATACGGATGGACCGCCTCGGCGCCGTAGCCGGCGAGCACGGCGAAGTGATGCACCTCGCGCGCCGAGCCGGTCTCGACGACCAGGCCCGCGGTGGTCCGCATGCCGAGTCGCACCAGGTGCTGGTGGACGGCCGACAAGGCCAGCGGCGCAGCGAGCGCGACGTTCTCGCGATCGGTCTTGCGGTCGCTGATGATCAGGATGTTGTGGCCGCTCCGGATCGCGTCGACGCTTTCCGCGCAGAGCGACGCCAGCTTCGCCTCGATGCCCTCGGCGCCCCACGCCAGCGGATACGTGATGTCGAGCTCGTAGCTCTTGAACTTGGCGCCGGTGTGCGCAGCGATCGAGCGCAGCCGCGCCATGTCGGCGACGTCGAGGATCGGCTGGGCGACCTCGAGCCGCATCGGCGGGTTCACGGCGTTGATGTCGAGCAGGTTCGGCTTCGGGCCGATGAACGAGACCAGCGACATGACGATCGCTTCGCGGATCGGATCGATCGGCGGGTTCGTCACCTGCGCGAACAACTGCTTGAAGTAGTTGTAGAGCGGCTTGTTCTTGTCGGACAGGACGGCGAGAGGCGAATCGTTGCCCATCGAGCCGATGCCCTCCTCGCCGGCCTGCGCCATCGGGCTCATCAGGAACTTGATGTCTTCCTGCGTGTAGCCGAACGCCTGCTGCCGGTCGAGCAAGGCCGCCGTGAAGGTCGGCCGCACCGCCGCGACGGTCAACGTCTCGAGCCGGATCCGCACGCCGTCCACCCATTGCCGATAGGGCTTGGCCGACGCGAACTGGTTCTTCAGCTCTTCGTCGTCGACGATGCGGCCCTGCTCGAAATCGATCAGGAACATCTTGCCCGGCTGCAGGCGCCACTTCTTGACGATGCGGCTCTCCGCGATCGGCAGCACGCCCGACTCCGACGCCATCACGACCAGCCCGTCGTCGGTGACGATGTAGCGCGCCGGGCGCAGGCCGTTGCGGTCGAGCGTGGCGCCGATCTGCCGGCCGTCGGTGAACACCATCGCCGCCGGGCCGTCCCACGGCTCCATCATCGAGGCGTGGTATTCGTAGAAGGCGCGCCGGCGCGGATCCATCGCCGTGTGCTGTTCCCACGCTTCCGGAATCATCATCATCACGGCGTGCGCGAGCGGATAGCCGCTCATCGTCAGCAGCTCGAGCGCGTTGTCGAAGGTCGCGGTGTCGCTCTGGCCCTCGAACGTGATCGGATAGAGCTTCTGCAGATCGTCGCCGAGCACGGGCGACTTCATCACGCCTTCCCGGGCGCGCATCCAGTTGAAGTTGCCCTTGACGGTATTGATCTCGCCGTTGTGCGCGACCATGCGATACGGATGCGCCAGCGGCCACTCGGGGAACGTGTTGGTCGAGAACCGCTGGTGCACGAGCGCCAGCGCCGAGACGAGCCTCGGGTCCTGCAGGTCCTTGTAGTAGCGGCCGACCTGGTCGGCCAGCAACAGCCCCTTGTAGATGATGGTGCGGCAGCTCATGCTCGGCACGTAGTACTCACGGCTGTGCGTGAGCTTCAGCGCCTGGATGGCGCTCGACGCGGTCTTGCGGATCACGTAGAGCTTGCGCTCGAGCGCGTCGGGCACGATCACGTCGGGGCCGCGGCCGATGAAGACCTGGCGCAGCACCGGCTCCTTGGCGCGCACCGCCGGCGACATCGGCATCTCGCGGTCGACCGGCACGTCCCGCCAGCCGAGCAGCACCTGGCCTTCGGCGCGAATCGCGCGCTCGAGCTCCTGCACGCAGGCCAGGCGCGAGGCGTGTTCCTTCGGCAGGAACACCATGCCGACGCCGTATTCGCCAGGCGCGGGCAGCGTCACGCCCTGGGTCGCCATCTCGGCGCGGTAGAACTCGTCGGGCACCTGGATCAGGATGCCTGCACCGTCGCCCATCAACGGGTCGGCGCCGACAGCGCCGCGATGGTCGAGGTTCTCGAGGATCTTCAGGCCCTGCGCAACGATCGCGTGCGACTTCTGGCCGGCGATGTGGGCGACGAAGCCGACGCCGCAGGCGTCGTGCTCGTTGGTCGCCCGATAGAGCCCTTCGCTCGCTTCGAGGTCGACTTCGCCAGCGCCGGCGAACGAACTGGCAGACGCGGCGATGGAGCTCATGGTCGATGTCTGTCAGCGGTGAGGGCCTGACAGCATACTGCACCGCAGCAAGACGGGGGTTCGGTGCTAGTAGCTCCGGCCGGACACCGTGGCTCCCCGGTTGAAGGGGGTGAAGGCGACCTCGATGGTGATCTGGCTCTTGACCGGTTTGCCTCGGATCATGCCGGGGGTGAACTTGGCCGCGGAGAAGGCGGTCACGGCGGACTGTTCGAAGAGTCCGGGAGGCTCGGCCCGGACCACGGTCACCTTGTCGACCGAACCTTGCGTGTCGATGAACAGCGTCAGGACGACGAGTCCTTCGCGCAGGCCGGCCTCGGGCGGGAAGACAGGCTCGATATCGCCGAGGGGCTGAGGTCCGGGATCCATCGCGGACGTGCCCGCGCTCAGGTAAGTCTGCGCCGTCGCCGCTCGCTGCGGCGCCGGTGCGGCGTTCGGCGCTTCCATGTCCGAGCGTCGATCCGTTCGGCCGATCGATGCGGGAGCCTTCTGAACCGGCACCTGCTCTGCCGATGGCAACGGCAAAAGCGGCACTGGCATTGCGTCCGGGGCCGGGGCCGGGACCGAGGCTGGCGAGAAGTTCGCCTGGTTCGACGAGGCGCTGTCGGCGGGCAGCATTCGGACCGACATCGGCGCGGGGCCCGCCTCCCCGGTCTCGAAGCCGGGGGGCTCCCAGACCGCCTTCATGAGCCCGAGATGGCTGATCACCGACAAGCACGCCGCTGCCAGCGCGGCGCCTCGCCATCGCGCGACGACGCCGGCACGTGGCGTGTGCGGCGCCGTCGTCACGAACTCCCGGAGCACAGCGCGACTACTTCAGCGGGATCTCCCGCCAGCTGATGCGCTTGCCGGTGGGCGGCGGAATGTCGTACGGAACCGGGCCTCCCTGGTTCGTCGCGCCACTGAACCGGCGCACGCCGACGAGTTCGTTGCCGATGCCGATGATGTTCAGGCCTGTCGCCAGCGAATCCACAGCCTGGATCGAGACAGCCTGGTTCGGACTCGTCGACACGGCCAGGCCGGTGCTGAAGCTCAGGAAATTGAGCCAGCTGTAGCCGCCCGTCGTGCACGCATCGTTGCTGTCGGGCACGTTGCTGGCGAACACGAGTGTTCCGCGCGCCAGCTGCATGTCGACGTTCACGCGTTCGCCCGGATCCGGCAGGTCGACGACCCATCCGTCAGTAGCGCCGCACTGCGTCGAGGCCGACGGGCAGGACACCGTCCGCATCGCATTCACATCGTTGTGGTCGACATGCGGAATGACGAGCGGCTTGAACGTCGTCCGGAGATTGCCATAGACGGGGCCCGGCGTCAGGGGATCGACGATCCCGTAGACCGATTGCCCCTGGCCGTCGGCGAAATCGCTGACGCCGAGCAGCTTCCCGGTGCCGACGAAGATCATCGGCTTGGCATTCATCTCCGCCAGTTCCGGCCGGGTCGTGATGGGCTGCCTGTTGCCGCCCGAATCCGTGGCGACGCCGATGAGCGCCGCCTCACGCCCGCCCGGTGCGATGCTGTCGTTGACGTCGAAGCGCCAGACGTTGCCCAGGAGGTCGCCGCCGTAGACCTGTCGCGTCGTGTTGTTCAGGTTCGACAGATCGACGTAATTGTTGATCTTGGACAGGCCGCTCGGAGCGGTCGGCAGACCGGCGCCGGTGGCGATCTTGTAGAGGATCTGGCCACTGAACGCATCCAGGACATAGAGATATCCGCCGCCATCACCCGCCTGGGCAGGCGCCCGGACGTTGTTGTAGCCGGACGTGAACATGACCACCCATTGGTTGTTGTTCAACTTCGAGATGATCGGGTTGCCGTACGTGAAGCCGAGATGGCAATCGGCACCTGCCGTCGCGGGCGTACCGTCGTAGCAGTTACCGTTGAACTTGAACTCCCACAGGCCCTTCGGCGCGGCCGGGTCGGTCACGTCGATCGCGTAGTAGCTCTTGCCGCCGTCGTTCAGGCCGCCCACCAGGATGGTCTTCCATGCGGTGCCGGTATAGGCATCGCCCACCACCGGCGTGCCGTCGACGAAGAATTGATGGTTGTTCTTGTAGTCGTTGTCGGCAAGCTTGTACAGATTCGGCAGGACCGCCGACGGGATGAACGCCCAAGCTTCTTTGCCACCCGTGGTGTCGGTGTCGCTGGCTCCCGCATAGAACGCGTGCAGCATGCCGTCGTTGGCCGGGACGTAGAGCATCGGCGTGCGGAGTGCGTTGGCGTTCTTGAACGCCGTGTATCCGTTGTCCTCGTAGGACGCGAACGGGGCCTTCACATAGACGGGCTGGCCATTGACGATGTCGCCGAGGACGTCGGTGCGCGAGCGATAGAGCTTCGTCAGATCGGCGCTGCCGAAGCCTTCGAAGCCGCGCTGCCCGCGCAGGAAGTTCACCAGCTTGTCCCCCTGGGCTGCAACACGTTGCCCGGGCGTCATGGCGAAATACTGGCTGAACTGCGAAACGCTGGAGACTCCGAAGTAGGCCTGCTCCGTGGCGTCGAGCCCGGTGTCGGCAGGGCCGGTCGGCCCACCGAGCGCATCGCAGCCCTGCGTGTTCCAGCTGAAGTTCACCTTGTTGTCGGTGGCTCCCATGTGCATGAGATAGATCGCTCGGGTGTCGCAGAGGGCCGACGTCCTCGTGTCGAGCAGGGCGGAGGCCGACCAGTTCGCCACGGGGGCGAGCGTGCCGCTCGACACGTTGATGTCTGTCGCCTGGACGTCGCCGGTCCACTTGCTGGTGGTGTACGTCGTCGTGTAGGCGAAGTTGTCTCCGGCCACGGGTTCCGCGTTCGAGACGGTCACACCGCTGCCCGAACCGGTCTTGACAGCCAGGCTCGCCAAGGCGTCGCCGAGGCCGGTGATGACGGACCCCGGGTCACCGGCATTGAAGTACGTGCCGCGGCCATTCACTGCGGTGTGCCAGAAGTCGTCGATCGATTTCGGGTTGTTCCAGTTCGCGAAGCTGCCTCCGCTGAACGGGTCGTAGTTCAAGGCCGGATCCGGCCAGACAGGCCAATTGCGCGGGCCGGTCCGGAGTTCGGCGAAATCGCCGGTCGTCACTGCCGTGCTCTTGTAGTCCGGTCGATAGTTCAACGTCCCCGACACGCCCAGGCCGACCACGAAGGTCGTCATGTGCTGCCAGGTGGCACGGTCGTCTTCCGGCCCGGTGCCGACCTGCGGCACCCCGTCCTGGAGCTCGGGCCGCAGATCCGTCACGTAGTAGTACTGAGCCACGTCGGCGAGCGAATTCACACTGCCGCCGGAGTTGTGCGAGGCGACCGTGCATGGCCATGCGGTGCACGACGACGGCGGATACGGCCCGACCGTGACCCCGTCGTTCGCCGCCGTCACCCCTGCCTTCAACGGATTGGGAATCGGCAATGCGGGCTCGAGCCCGGGGGCGTAGCAGGCCCCGTCCACGTCCGTCAGGGCGCCGTTGGATGTCGTGACCACCGGAAGGCCGACCTGCGTGCCACCGCTGTACTGGATCGTCGTCACGGTCGTCGCGGTCGTGTAGCCGAGCTTCTTCCCCGGGGTCGACGTGCAGGTCGTCGCGATGTAGTTGTTGTCGGCCGTTGCAGCGACAGGCGTACACGACTGGACCGCAGTCGGCCCGGTCGTCGTGGTGTTGCAGCTCGTCGCGGTCCAGCTGTTGCCCGAACCGGCATTGCCCGGCGTGCACGAATCGGTCAGCGTCGGGCCGGTATTGACCGTGTTGCAGGTCGTGCTCGTCCATTGGTCCCCGTCGTTCGCAGACGCATTCAAGCAGACGTCCGTTCCCGCCGAGCCGGTTTTCGTCACGCACTGGGTCTCGGTCCATTGGTTGCCATCGGCGGCCGGAACGGGCGTGCACGTGCCGGTGCCCGTGTCAGGGCTGGTCGCGACCGCGCAGGTGGTCGCGACGAAGTTGTCGTCGGATGTCGGCGCGGCAGCGGTGCAAGAGCTCACGCCGGTCGGGCCGGTCGCGACCTGCCCGCACGAGGTAGCAGTCCAGGAATTGGTGGACGCAGCCCCAGAGTCCGAGCAGGACGCCACCAGGGTCGGGCCCGTGGTGACAGGCTGGCAGCTCGTCGCCGTCCAGTGGTTGGCCGAGGTTCCCGGCCCGCCGGAGCAGGTCTGGACCGCCGTCGGCCCGGTGGTCACATCTGCGCAACTCGTCGTCTGGTATCCGTTCTCGAAGATCGGCGAAATGGGAGTGCAGGTCTGGACGTCGTCGGGACCCGTCGTCGACGTCGAGCAGGTGGTCGCCGTGTAGCTGTTGGAGGAGCCCGCGACCTGCGCGTTGCAGCCGAGCGTGAAGGTGGGACCCGTCGTCGCGTTCGTGCAGGTCGTGCCGATCCACTGGTTGTCCACGGATTTATCGGAATCAGAACAGGCGGCGACGAGCGTCGGTCCCGTGTTGACGGTGTCGCAGAAGACGTCCTGGTAGTGATTGCCTGGGCCGGCGGTCTGAGGGGTGCAGGTCTGGACGCCGACGGGGCCGGTGAGGATGGTGTTGCAGACGACCGACATGCCGTTGATATCGGGGCCGCTCGGTGTGCAGGCCGCCACACCGTCGCTGTTGACGACATTCTGGCGACAGGAGGTCGTCACGTAACCATCGTTGACATTCGCCGGCGAGCCGACGCAGTTCGCCACATTGGTCCAATCCTGGATGACCTGCGCCGCGCATGTCGTGGCGGTGTAGCTGTTGCCGGAGGTCGCTCCGCTCGATGAGCACGAGGCGACTGCCGTCGGCCCGGTGGCCACGGTGCTGCATGCCGTGCTCGTGTACTGGTTTCCCGAGCCGGCAGTGGCATTCGAACATGACGCCACCGGCGACGGACCCGTCGTCACGGTGTTGCAGGCAGTGGATGTATAGCTGTTTGTGTTGTCCGCACCGGCATTCGTGCAGGAGGCCGCACCGGAAGGTCCGGTCGTCACGGTGTTGCAAGTGGTCGCGGTGTATTGGTTGTTGACGGTCGCTGGTGCGGTCGTGCAAGCCGGAACGCCGTTGCCGGGGGTGACGACAGTGGGGCACGTCGTCG
>CAZZVH010000075.1:1410-11076 GCA_964657365.1 uncultured Burkholderiaceae bacterium | reverse complement strand
AAGGCCTGCGCTTCGCCATCCGCGAAGGCGGCCGCACCGTCGGTGCCGGCGTCGTCGCAAAAATCCTCGAATAAGGCGAACCACCATGGCAACCAAGCAGAAGATCCGCATCCGTCTCAAGGCGTTCGACTACAAGCTGATCGACCAGTCGGCGCTCGAGATCGTCGACACGGCCAAGCGCACCGGCGCGATCGTCAAGGGCCCGGTGCCCCTGCCGACGCGCATGCAGCGTTTCGACATCCTGCGTTCGCCGCACGTCAACAAGACGTCGCGCGACCAGTTCGAGATCCGCACGCACCAGCGCCTGATGGACATCGTCGATCCGACCGACAAGACCGTGGACGCGCTGATGAAGCTCGACCTGCCGGCCGGGGTCGACGTCGAGATCAAGCTCCAGTAAGAACGACGCACAGCAGTGCGGCTTGGCTCCGGCCGGCCGCTCTGCTATAGTCGCAGGCTTTTCTGCAATTTCCCGCATGCGGGGCTGACGAAGATCAGAGCGGAAAAGCCGAGCAGGCGCCCCAAGGGCACTGCTCAACGAATCAGCCCGGCCAATCGATGCCGGGTAGTGCAACAAAGGCCGCATCCGTGTGGCTGGAGAACATATGACCGCGACCTCGACGCCTCCGTCGCATGTCGATGAGCGCCTCGGCCTGCTCGGCCGCAAGGTGGGAATGATGCGGGTCTTCACCGACGACGGTGATGCGATCCCCGTCACCGTGCTCGACGTTTCCAACAACCGTGTCTCGCAGGTCAAGACTGCCGAGACCGACGGCTACAGCGCGCTGCAGCTGGTCTTCGGCGAACGCAAGTCGTCGCGCGTGAGCAAGCCCGAAGCGGGGCACCTGGCCAAGGCCGGTGTCGTCGCCGGCGAGCTGATGGGCGAGTTTCGCGTGCCGGCTGCGACCGCGGCCGAGTACGCGCTGGGCGCCCAGGTGCCGGTCGGCGTCTTCACGGTCGGCCAGTTGGTCGACGTGCAGGGCACCTCGATCGGCAAGGGCTTCACCGGCACGATCAAGCGCCATAACTTCAAGTCGCAGCGCGCCTCGCACGGCAACAGCCGTTCGCACAACGTGCCGGGCTCGATCTCGATGGCGCAGGACCCGGGCCGCGTGTTCCCGGGCAAGAAGATGTCGGGCCAGCGCGGCAACGTCACCAAGACGACCCAGAACCTCGACATCGTCCGGATCGACGAAACGCGCCAGCTGCTGCTCGTGCGCGGCGCCGTCCCCGGTGCCAAGAACGGCCACATCATCGTCCGCCCTGCCGTCAAGGCGCTGCCGAAGGGCGCAGCCAAGAAGGCCGCCGAAGCCGCCGCCGCCACCGCCGCCAAGAAGGGAGCGAACTGATGCAGATCGACCTCCTGAACGAACAAGGCCAGTCGACCTCGAAGGTCGATGCGCCCGACACCGTCTTCGCCCGCGACTACAACGAAGCGCTGGTGCACCAGATCGTGGTCGCCTTCCAGGCCAACGCCCGTCTCGGCACCCGCGCCCAGCTCGACCGCGCGATGGTCAAGCACTCGACCAAGAAGCCGTGGCGCCAGAAGGGCACCGGCCGCGCCCGTGCCGGCATGACCTCGTCGCCGCTCTGGCGCGGAGGCGGACGGATCTTCCCGAACAGCCCCGACGAGAACTTCACCCAGAAGGTGAACAAGAAGATGTACCGCGCCGGCATGGCGGCGATCCTCTCGCAGCTGGTTCGCGAAGGTCGTCTCTCCATCGTCGAATCGATCACCGTCGATTCGCCGAAGACCAAGGCGCTGGCGCAGAAGTTCAAGGCGATGGGTTGCCTCGACTCGGTGCTCGTCATCACGCACGAGATGCCCGACAACCTGGTCTTGGCCTCGCGCAACCTCACCAACGTGCTCGTCATCGAGCCGCGTTACGCCGATCCGCTCGCTCTCGTGCACTACAAGAAGGTGCTCGTCACCAAGGGCGCGATGGAGCAACTGAAGGAGATGCTGGCATGAGCACGGCACCCGAATCCGCCAAGCCGGCGAAGCCCGCCAAGGGCGACGCCAAGGCCGAGCCGAAGGTCACGGCCAAGAGCAAGGCCAAGGCCGAAGCCGCTGCCGAGGCAGCTGCCGCGAAGCCCGTCAAGGCCGCCAAGGCACCGAAGGTCGCCGCCGCGAAGAAGCCGGCCGCCAAGAAGGTCGACGGCGACAAGCGCAGCGCGCACGCCGAAGGCCGACTGGCGCAGATCCTGATCGCGCCGATCGTCAGCGAGAAGGCGACGATGGCGGCCGAGAAGCACAACCAGGTGCTGTTCAAGGTCATGCGCGACGCCACCAAGCCCGAGATCAAGGCTGCGGTCGAGTTGATGTTCAAGGTCACGGTCGATTCCGTGCAGACCGTGCAGCACAAGGGCAAGGTCAAGCGCTTCGGCAAGTCGACCGGCCGGCGCGACCACATCAAGAAGGCCTACGTCTGCCTCGCGGCAGGCCAGGAGCTGAACTTCTCCGGGGAGGGCGCGTAATGCCCATCGTCAAAGTCAAGCCGACGTCGCCGGGGCGGCGCGCCGTCGTCAAGGTCACGCATCCGCACCTGTACAAGGGCCGGCCCGAAGCGTCGCTGCTCGAGCCGCAGATGCAGAACGCCGGCCGCAACAACAACGGCCACATCACGATCCGGCACAAGGGCGGTGGCCACAAGCACCACTACCGCGTCGTCGATTTCGTGCGCAACAAGGACGGCATTCCGGCGAAGGTCGAGCGCATCGAGTACGACCCGAACCGCACGGCGCACATCGCGCTGGTGGTCTATGCCGACGGCGAGCGCCGCTACATCATCTCGCCGCGCGGCCTCGAGGTCGGCGCGACGATCCTGTCGGGCCCGGAGTCGCCGATCAAGGCCGGCAACACGCTGCCGATCCGCAATATTCCGGTCGGCTCGATCGTCCACTGCGTCGAGATGTTGCCGGGCAAGGGCGCGCAGATCGCCCGTTCGGCCGGCGCCGCGGTGACGCTGCTGGCCCGCGAAGGCACTTACGCGCAGCTCCGGCTGCGTTCGGGCGAAGTCCGCAAGATCCACATCGACTGTCGCGCGACGATCGGCGAAGTGAGCAACGAAGAGCACAGCCTGCGCCAGTACGGCAAGGCCGGCGCCAAGCGCTGGAAGGGCATCCGCCCGACCGTTCGCGGCGTCGCCATGAACCCGGTCGACCACCCGCACGGCGGCGGCGAAGGCCGCACCGGCGAGGGACAGGCGCCGGTCTCGCCGTGGAACACGCTCACCAAGGGCTACCGCACGCGCAACAACAAGCGCACGCAGACGATGATCGTCGCGCGTCGCAAGAAGTAAGAAGGCACGCACATGACGCGTTCGCTCAAGAAGGGCCCGTTCATCGACCATCACCTCGCGGCGAAGGTCGAGAAGGCGAGCGCCACGAAAGACAAGAAGCCGATCAAGACCTGGTCGCGGCGCTCGACGATCCTGCCGGATTTCATCGGCCTGACGATCGCCGTGCACAACGGCAAGCAGCACGTGCCTGTCTATGTCACCGACCAGATGGTCGGCCACAAGCTCGGTGAATTTGCGCTCACGCGCACGTTCAAGGGCCACCCGGCCGACAAGAAGGTCGTCAAGAAGTAAGGATGACGACGATGGAAACCACTTCAATCGTTCGCGGCGTCCGCCTCTCCTGCGACAAGGGCCGGCTGGTCGCCGACCTGGTGCGCGGCAAGAAGGTCGGCCAGGCGATCGACATCCTGAACTTCACGCAGAAGAAGGCCGCCGGCATCATCAAGAAGGCGCTGGAATCGGCCATCGCGAATGCCGAGCACAACGACGGCGCCGACATCGACGAGCTCAAGGTCAAGACGATCTATGTGGAGCAGGGCACGACGCTGAAGCGTTTCTCCGCGCGCGCCAAGGGCCGCGGCAACCGCATCAGCAAGCCGACCGCCCACATCTACATCACCGTCGGCAACTGAGGCGACAAGGAATCCCATGGGACAAAAGATCCACCCGACCGGCTTCCGTCTTGCGGTCACGCGCAACTGGTCGTCGCGCTGGTACGCCTCGAACAAGAACTTCGCGACGATGCTCGCCGAGGACCTGAAGGTCCGCGAGTACCTGAAGACGCGCCTGAAGAGCGCCGCGGTTTCGCGCATCCTGATCGAGCGCCCGGCCAAGAACGCGCGCATCACCATCTTCTCGGCACGGCCCGGCGTCGTGATCGGCAAGAAGGGCGAGGACATCGAGAACCTCAAGGCCGAGCTGACGCGCCGCCTGGGTGTTCCGGTCGCCGTCAACATCGAAGAGGTGAGGAAGCCCGAGATCGACGCGCAGCTGATCGCCGACTCGATCACGCAGCAGCTCGAGAAGCGCATCATGTTCCGCCGCGCCATGAAGCGCGCGATGCAGAACGCCATGCGCCTGGGTGCGCAGGGCATCAAGCTGATGTCGTCGGGCCGGCTCAACGGCATCGAGATCGCGCGCTGCGAGTGGTACCGCGAAGGCCGCGTGCCGCTCCACACCTTGCGCGCCGACATCGACTACGGCTTCTCGGAAGCGAAGACCACGTACGGCGTCATCGGCGTCAAGTGCTGGGTCTACCGCGGCGACCGTCTCGCCAACGGCGATGCGCCGAACATCAACACGCCTGCCGGCGCCGAAGACGACCGCCGCAACCGCCGCGGCCCGCCGCGCGGCCCGGGCGGTGCGCCTGGCGCGCCGGGTGGCCGCCCGCGTTCCGGTGGCCCGTCCACCGTGGGTGAGCGCCCGCTGCGCGCCGCGGCAGGCGCCGACCGGCACGACAAGGCACTGGATCCGGGAGCCACGGCTGCCGCCCCCGACGTGTCGGTGCCGGGCGCCGGCGAGCCGCCGAAGGGTCCCGCCGTCAAGCGTGTCCGCAAGGCCGTCGCGCCTGCGCCCGCGGCCGACGCCAAGAGCGACGGCAAAGGAGAGTAAGCATGCTGCAACCCGCACGCAGAAAATACCGCAAGGAACAGAAGGGCCGCAACACCGGCGTCGCCACGCGCGGCGCCAACGTGTCGTTCGGCGATTTCGGCCTCAAGGCCACCGAGCGCGGCCGCCTGACGGCGCGCCAGATCGAGGCGGCGCGTCGCGCCATCTCGCGTCACGTCAAGCGCGGCGGTCGCATCTGGATCCGCATCTTCCCGGACAAGCCGATCTCGCAGAAGCCGGCCGAGGTCCGCATGGGCAACGGCAAGGGCAACCCCGAGTACTACGTGGCCGAGATCCAGCCGGGCAAGGTGCTCTATGAAATCAACGGCGTGCCGGAAGCCCTGGCGCGCGAAGCGTTCCAGCTGGCATCGGCCAAGCTGCCGCTCAAGACCACGTTCGTCATGCGCCTGATCGGCGCCTGATCGACCGGAGACACACCATGAAGGCATCCGAACTCCGCGCCAAGGACGCAGCCGGTCTCGAAAAGGAAGTCAGCGATCTGCTGAAGGCCCATTTCGGACTGCGCATGCAGAAGGCGACGCAGCAACTCACCAACCACTCGCAGCTCGGCAACACGCGCCGCGACATCGCGCGCGCCAGGACGATCCAGGCCGAGCTCAAGGCTGGCGGCAAGACCGCGGCGCCGAAGAGCAAGGCTGCCCGCGCCGCAGCGAAGAAGACAGGAGCGACGACATGAACGCCGACGTCACGTCGAAGACCGACCACGAGAGCGCGGTCGATCTGACCTCTGCCGAAGATACGAAGCCGGCCACCCCGGGCCACGAGCCGTCGGCGCCGCGCGCGAAGAACACCCGCACGCTGATCGGCAAGGTCGTGAGCGACAAGCGCTCGAAGACGATCACGGTCCTGATCGAGCGCCGCACCAAGCACGAGCTCTACGGCAAGATCGTCGCGCGGTCGAGCAAGTACCACGCGCACGACGAGAAGGACGAGTACAAGACCGGCGACGTCGTCGAGATCGCCGAGAGCCGGCCGATTTCCAAGACGAAATCGTGGGTCGTGACCCGCCTCGTGCAAAAGGGCATCGAGGTCTGATCGTCCCCGCCACTGGCCTCCGGAGAACACGCACATGCTGAAAGTCGGCGACAAGCTGCCCGCAGGGGCGTTGCAGGAATTCATCGAGGTCGAAGGCAACGGCTGCTCGATCGGCCCGAACAAGTTCGAGCTCGACAAGGCGACGGCCGGCAAGACGATCGCGATCTTCGGCCTGCCCGGGGCATTCACGCCCACCTGTTCTGCCCAGCACGTGCCCGGCTATGTCGAGCAGGCCGACGCGCTGAAGTCAGCCGGCGTCGACGAAATCTGGTGCGTGTCGGTCAACGACGCCTTCGTCATGGGCGCCTGGGGCCGCGACCAGAAGACGGCAGGCAAGGTCCGCATGATGGCCGACGGCAGCGCCGACTTCACCAAGGCGACCGGCCTGACGTTCGATCTCACGTCCCGCGGCATGGGCGTGCGCTCGCAGCGCTACTCCATGCTGGTGAAGGATGGTGTCGTCAAGGCGCTGAACATCGAGGCCCCGGGCAAGTTCGAGGTCAGCGACGCGAAGACGCTGGTCGGGCAGGCCAAGGCACTCGGATAGGGTTCGAATCCCGAACCTGTTTGACAGATTCAAGCTGGTCGGGCGATAATCGCCGGCTTCGCCCAGCACGCAGGAAGCCTTCTGCAGGCGGGCGAGGCGCATTCAGACCCCTAGCGGGCCCAAGACTGACCGACCCTTCGGCACCTGCCGGAGAGTGGGGCCAAGTTGGGATAAGAGGACAACATGATTCAAATGCAGTCGCGGCTCGACGTCGCCGACAACACGGGCGCCAAGTCCGTCATGTGCATCAAGGTGCTGGGCGGCTCGAAGCGCCGCTACGCCTCGATCGGTGACGTGATCAAGGTCAGCATCAAGGAAGCAGCGCCCCGGGCCCGCGTGAAGAAGGGCGAGGTCTATTCGGCCGTCGTCGTCCGCACCGCCAAGGGCGTGCGCCGCCAGGACGGCTCGCTCGTCAAGTTCGACGGCAACGCCGCCGTGCTGCTCAACGCCAAGCTCGAGCCGATCGGCACGCGCATCTTCGGGCCGGTCACGCGCGAGCTGCGCACCGAGCGCTTCATGAAGATCGTGTCGCTCGCACCGGAAGTGCTCTGAGCACATCGCCAGCAGGAACATCGCGATGAACAAGATTCGTAAGGGTGACCAGGTCATCGTTCTGACCGGCAAGGACAGGGGCCGCAAGGGCACCGTCCTGACGCGCGTCGACGAGGAGCGCCTGATCGTCGAAGGCGTCAACGTCGTCAAGAAGCACGTCAAGCCGAACCCCATGAAGGGCGTCACCGGCGGCGTGATCGACAAGACGATGTCGATCCACCAGTCGAACGTGGCGATCTTCAACGCCGCCACCGGCAAGGCCGACCGCGTCGGCATCAAGATCAACGACGACAAGTCCAAGGTCCGCGTCTTCCGCTCCAGCGGCGACGAGATCAAGGTTTAAATGACAACCCCCACGCTCACTCCGTTCGCTGCCCCCCGAGGGGGCGTCGGTCGGCTTGGGAACGGCCCGGCGCCGACCGAAAAGGCTTGAACATGGCTCGCCTGCAACAGTTCTACCGCGAGAAGGTCACTCCCGACCTGATCACCAAGTTCGGCTACACGTCGACGATGGAAGTGCCGCGCATCACCAAGATCACGCTCAACATGGGCGTGAGCGAGGCCGTGTCGGACAAGAAGGTCATGGACCACGCCGTCAGCGACATGACGAAGATCGCCGGCCAGAAGCCGGTCGTCACCAAGTCGAAGAAGGCGATCGCCGGCTTCAAGATCCGCGACGGCGTGCCGATCGGCTGCATGGTCACACTGCGTGGCGTTCGCATGTACGAGTTCCTCGACCGTTTCGTCACGATCGCCCTGCCGCGCGTGCGCGACTTCCGCGGCATCTCGTCGCGTGCGTTCGACGGCCGCGGCAACTACAACATCGGCGTCAAGGAACAGATCATTTTCCCCGAGCTCGAGTACGACAAGATCGACGCGCTGCGCGGCTTGAACATCTCGATCACGACGACCGCCAGGAACGACGAGGAGTGCCGTGCGCTCCTCACCGCGTTCAAGTTCCCGTTCAAGCTGGCAGCGACGAAAGACTGAAGGACTGACGTGGCAAAAACCTCCCTCATCCAGCGCGAACTCAAGCGCACGGCGATGGTCATCAAGTACGCGAAGAAGTACGCCGAGCTCAAGGCTGCGGCGAACGACGCGAAGAAGTCCGACGAAGACCGCTACGCGGCGCGCCTCGAGCTGCAGAAGCTGCCGCGCAACGCCTATCCGTCGCGTCACCGCAATCGGTGCGGCATCACCGGCCGCCCGCGCGGCACGTTCCGCAAGTTCGGCCTGGGTCGCAACAAGATCCGCGAACTGGCGTTCAAGGGCGATATTCCCGGCGTCGTCAAGGCGAGCTGGTAAAGGCTGGCGCAAGCCAAGTCAGGAGACTGATTCATGAGCATGAGTGATCCGATCGCCGATATGCTGACCCGCATCCGCAACGCGCAGATGGTGGAAAAGCCGAGCGTGTCGATGCCGTCGTCGAAGCTGAAAGTGGCGATTGCCGGCGTCCTGAAGGACGAGGGCTACATCGACGGCTTCGCGATCCGTGGCGAGGCCGACAAGCCGCAGCTCGAGATCTCGCTGAAGTACTACGCCGGCCACCCCGTGATCGAGAAGATCGAGCGCGTGAGCCGCCCGGGTCTTCGCATCTACAAGGGCCGCCACGAGATTCCGGTCGTCATGAACGGGCTCGGCGTCGCCATCGTCACCACGCCGAAGGGCGTCATGACCGACCGCAAGGCACGCCAGGCCGGTATCGGCGGCGAAGTGCTCTGCTACGTGTCGTAAGAGGAAGCTGACATGTCACGCGTAGGAAAGATGCCGATCGTCGTGCCGCAAGGCGTCGACGTCACGGCCGGCGCTGAGCAGATCAGTGTCAAGGGCTCGATGGGCACGCTGGTTCGCCCGGTGCATGCGCTCGTCTCGGTCAAGAAGGAAGACGGCAAGCTGACGTTCGTTCCGACGGACGACTCGCCCGAGGCCGATGCGATGTCCGGAACGATGCGGGCGCTGGTCGCCAACATGGTCGGCGGCGTCACCAAGGGCTTCGAGAAGAAGCTGACGCTCGTCGGCGTGGGCTTCCGGGCGCAAGCCGCCGGCTCCAAGCTGAACCTGCAGATCGGCTTCTCGCATCCGGTGTCGAAAGACATGCCGGCCGGCGTCACGGTCGCCTGCCCGACGCAGACCGAGATCGTCATCAAGGGGTCCGATCGCCAGGCGGTCGGCCAGGTCGCTGCCGAAGTGCGTGCGTTGCGCCCGCCCGAGCCCTACAAGGGCAAGGGCATCCGCTACGCCGACGAGAAGGTGACGATCAAGGAAACGAAGAAGAAGTAAGGGGCCGGCCATGTTGAACAAGAAGATCTCGCGCATCCGCCGCTCCAAGCAGACACGCACACGCATCGCCGTGCAGCGCGTGGCCCGCCTGACTGTGCATCGCACGAACCTGCACATCTACGCCAGCGTCATCTCCGACGACGGCATGAAGGTGCTGGCCAGCGCGTCGTCCGTCGAGGCCGACGTGCGCAAGGACCTGGCGGGCGACAGCAAGGTCGCGGGCAAGGGCGGCAACGTCAATGCCGCGGCGGTCGTCGGCAAGCGCATCGCCGAGAAGGCCAAGGCCGCCGGCGTCGAGAAGGTGGCGTTCGATCGCGCCGG
>CAZZVH010000075.1:0-1310 GCA_964657365.1 uncultured Burkholderiaceae bacterium | reverse complement strand
TCGCCGAGAAGGCCAAGGCCGCCGGCGTCGAGAAGGTGGCGTTCGATCGCGCCGGTTTCGCCTATCACGGCCGCGTCAAGGCGCTGGCCGATGCCGCCCGCGAAGCCGGCCTGAAGTTCTGATCGCCACGGCATAGAGCTGACAGAGAAGTCAAGGAAACACAGATGGCAAAGTTCCAACCCCGCGCCCAGTCCGAAGCCAACGAAGACGGCCTGAAGGAAAAGATGATCGCGGTCAACCGCGTCACCAAGGTCGTCAAGGGCGGCCGCACGCTCAGCTTCGCCGCGCTCACCGTCGTCGGTGACGGTGATGGCCGCGTCGGCATGGGCAAGGGCAAGGCCAAGGAAGTGCCGGTCTCGGTCACCAAGGCCATGGAATCGGCCCGCCGCAACATGATCAAGGTGCAGCTGAAGAACGGCACGATCCACCACAAGGTGGTCGGCGAGCACGGCGCGTCTCGCGTGCTGATGGCGCCGGCCAAGCCTGGCGACGGCATCATCGCCGGCGGCCCGATGCGCGCGGTCTTCGAAGTGATGGGCGTGACCGACATCGTCTGCAAGAGCCTCGGCTCGTCGAACCCGTACAACATCGTCCGTGCCACGCTGAACGGGCTGAAGAACTCCAGCACCCCGGCCGAGATCGCCGCCAAGCGCGGCCTCATCGTCGAGCAGATCCTCGGCTGAGCGCTGATCGCCGAGCAGGAAAGAAGACCATGACCGACAGCAAGAAGACGGCCGCGAAGGCCGATGCCAAGAAGGCCGATGCCGCCAAGACCGACGCGACCGTGACGGTCAAGCTGGTGAAGAGCGTCGCCGGCACGCGCGAATCGCATCGCGCCACCGTGCGCGGCCTCGGCTTGCGCAAGACCGGCAGCACCTCGACGCTGGAAGACACGCCGTCGGTGCGCGGGATGATCAACAAGGTGTCGTACCTGATTCAGGTGCTCTGAGCGCCAAGGACGGAAGACCATGCAACTCAACACCATCCAGCCCGCCGAAGGTTCCAAGAAGGCGCGTCGCCGCGTCGGTCGGGGCATCGGCTCGGGCATCGGCAAGACGGCCGGTCGCGGCCACAAGGGCCAGAAGTCGCGTTCAGGCGGCTACCACAAGGTCGGCTTCGAAGGCGGCCAGATGCCACTGCAGCGCCGCCTGCCGAAGCGCGGCTTCAAGTCGACGACGCAGAAGTACAACGCCGAGGTCTCTCTGACCGACCTGCAGCGTCTCGGCGCGGCCGAGATCGACATGCTGGCGCTGAAGCAGGCCAAGCTGATCGGCGACATGATCAAGAACGTCAAGATCATCAAGAGCGGC
>CAZZVH010000074.1:0-11175 GCA_964657365.1 uncultured Burkholderiaceae bacterium | reverse complement strand
GGAGGCGATCTGGGCGGGAGCGAGGTCGGCCATGGTCGGGCCGCGGGCGGCCTGGGTTCGCTGAAGTCGTGGGAGCCGGCGATTATCGGTGCCGATGGCACACTCGATCGATGCCGGAATTGCCCGACATCGCCGTCTACATCGACCGCCTCGCCGCGCGCGTGGTCGGCCATCGGCTGGAGCGCGTGCGCATCGGCAACCCGTTCCTGCTGCGCAGCGTCGTGCCGCCGCTCTCGGCCGTCGAGGGCAAGCGGGTCGACGCGATCGAGCGGATCGGCAAGCGGGTCGTGCTGGCGCTCGAGGGCGAGCTCTTCGTCGTCGTCCATCTGATGATCGCCGGCCGCCTGCGCTGGCTGGCGCCGGGCAAGGCGACGGCACGCAACGCGCTCGCCGTGTTCGAGTTCGACGTCGGTTCGATGGTGCTCACGGAAGCCGGCAGCAAGCGGCGCGCGTCGCTGCACGTGGTGGCCGGGCGCGAGGCGCTACGGGCGCTCGACGCCGGCGGCATCGACGTGCTCGCGGCCAGCCGCGGAGCCTTCGCCGAGCGGCTGGTGTCGGAGAACCACACCTTGAAGCGCGCGCTCACCGATCCGCGGCTCTTTTCCGGCATCGGCAATGCCTACGCCGACGAGATCCTGCACCGCGCCCGGCTGTCGCCGATCACGCTGACGCGCGCGCTCGACGCCGAAGCGACCGCGCGTCTGCACGCCGCCGTGCAGTCGACCCTGCGCGACTGGATCGCCCGGCTCGATCGCGGCCAAGGTCACGGCCTTCCATCCGGGCATGGCCGTGCACGGCCGCTTCGGCATGCCGTGCCCCGACTGCGGCGCGCCGGTCCAGCGCATCGTCCACGCCGAGAACGAGACGAACTACTGCGCGCGCTGCCAGACCGGCGGCAAGGTGCTGGCCGATCGCGCCCTGTCGCGCCTGCTCAAGGGCAGCTGGCCGAGGAACATCGACGAGCTGACCTGAGCAGGCGTTCAGCCCGGCCCGTCGCGGCGCAGGCTGTTGCCGAGCGCGGTCTTGCGCACGATCACCGCGAACGACTGCGCCGGCGCCGCCTGCTTCGCGTCGAGCCGCCAGAGGATGCCCGGCGTGCGGATGGGCGTCGGGCTCTCGATCGGGATCATGTGCAGGCCGCTCATCGCCGCCGGCACGGCGTTGATCGCCGCGATCGCGCCGACCTGCATCCGCGCGACCAGGCCCAGCATCGGCGCGATGGTCGACATCTCGGCCACCACCAGGGGCTCGGCGCCGCATTGCCGGAAGCACTCCTCGAGGAGGGTGCGGGTCGCGAAGTATTCCGGCAGCAGCACGAGCCGCTGCTGGTGCAGCTCGATCATGCGGATGCGCTTGCGGCCTGCCAGCGGATGCGCGTCGCCGACCACCAGCACCATCTCCTCGTTGTAGAGCGGCTCGAACCAGAGCCCGGTCGGCCCGGTCGGCCGGTAGGCGATGCCGAGGTCGAGATCGCCGGACTGAAGCTTCACGCCGATCTGGTCGGCGGAGAGCTCGTCGACGCGCACGCGCACGGTCGGGTGGCGGGCCAGGAACAGCGCCACGCATTCCGGGATGAGACCGATGTTGAAGGTGTGCGTCGCACCGACGCGGATCTCGCCGGTCAAACCGCCGAGCGCGGGCTGCAGCGTCGCGATGCCCTGGTCGACCTCGCGCAGCGCCCGCTGCGCGTAGGCGAGGAACAGCTCGCCGGCCTCGGTCGTCACGACCCGCTTGCCGATGCGGTCGAACAGCGGCTGGCCGATCTCGTCCTCGAGCTGGCGGATCTGGTGCGAGAGGGTTGACTGCGTCACGTGGACCCGGTCGGCCGCCCGCGTGAAGCTGAGGCAGTCGGCCAGGGCCACGAAGTAGCGGAGGTGCCTCAGCTCCATGGAAACCCGGTGGTCGAATCGATGCCATCGATCATATCGATGGCAATGGATCATTTGCTGGCCGCGGACCGCGACCCTATCGTCACCCGACGAACAAGACGGCGGGCCGACCTGCCGCAAGGAGACGAGCCCATGACCCCGATCAGCCACCGCCTCGCCTGTGCCGCCGCCTGCGGATGCCAAACCAGCAGCCGAATCGAAGCCAACGATGGACGGCGCCACTTTCTGCGCTCGCTCGGCGCCGTCGCGGCAGCCGGCGCGGCCGCCGCCTTGCCGGGCTGCGCCACGCCGACCCCGGTCGTTCCGGCGGTCGTCGACACCCATCACCACTACTACCCGCCGGCGTACCAGAAGGCCTGGCTCGACTACGAGGACAAGCGCGGCATCCAGCACTTCGTCTCGCAGGTGGGCTGGTCGGTGCAGGGCGCGCTGGCCGACATGGACGCCGCCGGCGTGCGCACGGCCGTGCTCTCGATCGCCTCGACGCCCGGCGTCTGGTTCGACTGGAGCCTGCCCGAGGTCAACACCGTCGTGCGTGAATGCAACGACGCGGGCGCGCGCATCGTGCGCGACCACCCTGGCCGCTTCGGCCAGTTCGCGACGCTGCAGATGATCGACGTCGACGCGACGCTCAAGGAGATCGCCTACGTGTTCGACGTGCTGAAGGTCGATGGTGTCGGCCTTCAGACCAACTACGGCGACAAGTGGCCGGGCGACGCCGCCTACAAGCCGATCTTCGAGGAGCTGAACCGCCGGCAGGCCGTCGTCTACTTCCACCCGCTGGTCGCCAACTGCTGCGCGCGGATGAGCGTCGGCGCCTTCCCGGCCGTGATCGAGGTGCCGCACGACACGACCCGGGCCGTCACCAGCCTGCTGCTCTCCGGCACCTTCGCGCGCAACCGCGACATCCGCTGGCTGTTCTCGCACGGCGGCGGCACGGTGCCGATGCTCGCCGGGCGCATCAACTTCTTCTATGGCAACGCGAAGAACGTCGGCCAGTTCGCGCCCGACGGCATCGAGGCCGAGCTGCGCCGGCTGAGCTACGACACCGCCAACGCGACCCACCCGGCATCGATGGCGGCCCTGCTCAAGCTCGTCCCGGCTTCGCAGGTCACCTACGGCAGCGACTATCCGTACGTGCCCATGAACACCCAGCTCGTGGCGTTGCGTGCGCTGGGCCTGCCCGACGCCAGCTTGCGCGCGATCGAAAGCGGCAACGCGCGGCGCCTGCTTCCGGCACTGCATGCCTGATCAGGACGCCCGACCGCATCCCGGACCGAACCCCTGACCGCACGACGGCCCACCACACCCGGAGAACACCATGTCCGACTACAACCAGGACAAGCTGACGCAGGACGTCGTCGACGCGTTCGCGAAGACGCCCGACCCGCGCCTGCGCAAGATCATGACCTCGCTCGTCACGCATCTGCATGCGTTCGCCCGCGAGGTCGACCTGACGACCGAGGAATGGGACGCCGGCCTGAAGTTCCTCGCCGCGGTCGGCGACATCTCGACCGAGATGCGGCCGGAGTTCGTGCTGCTCTCCGACACGCTCGGGCTGTCGATGATGGTCGTCTCGCTGGAGCAGGCCCGCGCCAGCAAGAGCAAGGGCGCGACCGAAGCGACCGAGGCGACGGTCGAGGGCCCGTTCCACTGGAAGGGCGCACCGGAATTCGCGCTCGGGGCCGACATCGGCACGCAGATTCCCGGCGAGCCGACGCTCTACATGGGGCGTGTCACCGATTGCGACGGCCGACCGCTGGCCGGGGCGCTGCTCGACGTCTGGTCGGGCGACGGCGAAGGCGTCTACGACATGCAGCACGCCGACCCGGTGATGAAGGGCCGCGGCCGCTTCCGCACCGATGCCGAAGGCCGCTACTGGTACTGGTCGATCCGGCCGGCCTACTACCCGATCCCGGACGACGGTCCGGTCGGCGCGATGATGCGGGCGACCGGCCGCAGCATCTACCGGCCCGGCCACATGCACATGCAGGTCTCGGCGCCCGGCCACGTGATGCTCACCACGCACGTCTTCGTCGGCGGCAGCCCGTACATCGACGACGACGCGGTCTTCGGCAAGCGCGACAGCCTGGTCGTCGACTTCGACGCGCATCCGCCGGGCAAGGCGGTCGACGGCCGCGAGATGAAGACGCCGTACCACTCCGCGAGCTACGACTTCCGGCTCGCGCCGGCGGCCTGAGCGTTCCTTCCACCATCGCCCCGCGCGCCGGGGCCTCTCGAGGATCGCCATGAAGATCGGCAAGGCCACCGTGCCACGCACGTCCATCTGCACGTCGGACGAGCACACCATCGTCGTCCGCGGCCGCGACCTGTCGAAGGAGCTGATCGGCAAGGTCTCGTTCGTCGATCACTTTTTTCTGTTGCTGACCGGCAAGCTGCCCAGCGCCGGCGAGACCGCGGTGCTCAACGCCACGCTCGTCGCCATCGCCGAGCACGGGCTCGTGCCCAGCGTCCAGGCCGCGCGCATGACGTTCGCCGCCGCGCCCGACGCGATGCAGGGCGCCGTCGCCGCGGGCGTGCTCGGCTGCGGCTCGGTGGTGCTCGGCTCCTCGGAGACGGCCGGCCGCATGTACAGCGAGATCGACACGCGGGTGCAGGCCGGCGAGGCGCTGAGCGCCGCGGCGCCCGCCGTGATGCGCGAGTGGCGTGCTGCCGGCAAGTCGATTCCCGGCTACGGCCACCCGCTGCACAAGGAACGCGACGAACGCGTCGGCGCTCTGTTCGACGTGGCCCGCGCGGCCGGCACCGACCTGCGCTTCGTCGCGATCGCCGAAGCGGTCGAGGCGCTGATGCCGGAGGTCGTCAAGAAGGACCTGAAGCTCAACGTCTCCGGCGCCATTCCCGCGTTGCTGCTGGGCGCCGGATTCCCCGTGCAGGCACTCAAGGGCGTGCCGATCCTGGCGCGCACGGCGGGGCTCATCGCCCACCTCTACGAGGAGATCCGGCAGCCGATCGGCTTCGCGCTCTCGTACCAGGCGACGCGCGAGATGGAATACGACGGCGCCCTGCCGGAAGGCTTCGGCCAGCACGCGTGAGGCCCCGACCATGATCAGGACGCTCGCCGGCGTGAAGGTGATCGAGCAGGGCACCTTCATCACGGGCCCGGCGGCCGGCATGCTGCTCGGCGATCTCGGCGCCGACGTGATCAAGGTCGAGGTACCGGTCACGGGCGATCCGTTCCGCGCCTTCCAGGGGGGCCTGTACAGCCCGCACTACCAGACCTACAACCGCAACAAGCGCAGCATCGAGCTCGACACCAAGCAGCCCGACGACCGCGCCGTCTTCGACGCAATGATCGCCGACGCCGACGTCTACATCCAGAACTTCCGCCCCGGGGTGGCCGAGAAGCTCGGCGTCGGCGAAGCGCGCCTGCGTGCGCTGAACCCCAAGCTCGTCTACTGCTCGATCAGCGGCTTCGGCCCCAGCGGGCCGGCCGCCAACCGTCCGGCCTACGACACGGTCGCGCAGGCGGCGAGCGGCTTCCTCAACCTCCTCGTCAACCCGGAGAACCCGCGCGTCGTCGGCCCGGCCATCGCCGATTCGCTGACCGGCTTCTACGCCGCCTACGGCGTGATGGGCGCACTGATCGAACGGGGCAGGACGGGTGTCGGCCGCACGGTCGAGGTCTCGATGCTCGAGGCGATGGCGCACTTCAACCTCGATGCCTTCACCCACTTCTTCCAGATGGACGAGGTGATGGGCCCGTACAGCCGGCCGCGCGTCTCCCAGTCGTACGTGCTGGCCTGCGGCGACGGCAAGTGGATCGCGCTGCACATGTCCTCGCCCGAGAAGTTCTGGCAAGGCCTGGCCCGCGCCATCGAGCAGCCCGACCTGTTCGACGACGAGCGCTTCGCGACCCGCGCGGCCCGCATCACGCACCAGGAAGCGCTCATCGGCCTGCTTGGCGAGCGCTTCAAGCGTCGGCCGCGCGCCGAGTGGTGCACGAGATTGCAGGCCGAGGACGTGCCGAATTCACCGATGTACGACACCAGCGAAGCACTCGACGATCCGCAGGCCGTGCATCTGCAGATGACCACTTCGGCCGTGCACCCGGTGATGGGCCTGTTCCGCACCGTGCGCTCGCCGGTCTCGTTCGACGGCGAACGGGCGCTGGAGGTGCGGCCGCCGCCGACGCTCGGCGAGCACAACGACGAGATCCGCCAGGCCGTGACGACGAGGAACGCGATGAACGCAACGACGACAGGCGGGACCACGGCATGACGCGGGACAGGACAGCTCCGTCGCTTGCGCGTCGCGCGGTCGGCCTGTGCGGCCTGCTGCTCGCACTCTCAGCGCCGCTCGGGCTCGCGCAGGCGCAGGACAACGGCGGCACGATCCGCATGATCGTGCCCTTCGGCGCCGGCACGACGACCGACACGATCGGCCGCGTCGTCGCCGACGGTCTGGGCAGGAACCTGCACGCGAACGTGATCGTCGAGAACCGCGCCGGCGCCGGTGGCGTCACCGGCAGCGACATCGTCGCCAAGTCGCCGCCCGACGGCCGGACGCTGGTGATGGGCACCGTCGGCACCCACGCCATCAACGCGACGCTGTTCCGCAAGATGCCGTACGACACGATGCGCGACTTCGCGCCGGTCGCCTTCATCGGCTACACGCCGACGCTGCTGGTGGTCGCCGCCGATTCGCCGGTGAAGTCGCTGAAGGACCTCGAGGCGATGGCGGCGCGGCCGCAGGGCCTGACCTTCGCGTCGGCCGGCAACGGCACCTCCGGTCATCTCGCCGGCGAGCTGCTGGCGCAACGCCTGGGCGGCAAGATGATCCACGTGCCCTACAAGGAAGGCGCGGTGGCGATGACGAGCGTGATGACGCAGCAGGTCGACTTCATGTTCTATCACCCGGCCGCGGTGATGCCGCAGATCAAGGCCGGCAAGCTGCGCGCGATCGCCTGCAGCGGTTCGGTGCGCAGCGCCGCCGCACCCGACGTGCCGACGCTGATGGAGCTCGGCGTCAAGGACTTCGACCTGGTCGCCTGGTTCATGCTCTACGCGCCGGGCGGCACGCCGCCGGCGATGCTGGCGCAGTTGCGCAGCGCCAGCGCCGCGGCGCTGGCCCAGCCCGACGTGGTGGCGCGCATGCGCGAGCAGGGCATCGAGCAGCGGGCCATGCGGGCCGACGAGATGGCGCCGTTCAACAAGCTCGAGATCGTCCGCTGGGGCGATCTCGTGAAGCGCTCCGGCGCCGTCGTCGACTGACCGGCCACGACAGACCACAAGAACGACCACGAGAAGGAGACCCCGATGACCACGACGACCACCCCGCTCCGCGCCGGCCCGCGCCGAACCGTCTCGCGCCGCACCGCGGTCGCTGCCGCGCTCGGCACGCTGGCCCTCGGCCGCCTGGCCGTCGCGCAGTCGGGCCAGCCGATTCGGGTCGGCAGCACGCTGGCCCTGACCGGGCCGCTCTCGTCGACGGCGCAGATCCACAAGCTGGTCGGCGAGATCTACGTCGAGCAGGCGAACAAGCGCGGCGGCTGGCTGGGCCGGCCGGTGGAATGGATCGTCAAGGACGACCAGTCGAAGCCGGAACTGGCGCGCACGTTGTACGAGCAGCTGATCACCGCCGACAAGGTTGACCTGCTGATGGGCCCGTACGCCACCGGCGCGATCCTCTCGGCGATGGGCGTGGCGCAGCGCTACAACAAGGTGCTGGTGCACCACACGCTCGGCATCCCGTCGCTCGCCAAGTACGACATGCAGTTCCCGGCCTGGTCGCTGGGCTCCGATCCGCAGACGACCGTGCCGAGCACCGTATTCGATGCGCTGGCCGCCGGCCCGAAGCCGCCGAAGACGATCGCCGTCGTCACCAACAAGTTCCCGTCGATCCAGTTCATGACGGCCGGTGCGCGCGAGGTCATGAAGAAGCGCGGCCTGACCGAGGTGCTGTTCCTCGAATGGGACTTCGGCAATCGCGATTTCGGGCCGATCGCCAATCGCGTCAAGGATGCGAAGCCCGACTTCGTCTGGGTCGGCGCGATCGGCCTCGACGGCAACCTGCTGCTCGACGCGATGAAGAAGATCGACTACGAGCCGCCCCAGCACTTCTATCTCTACCCGGCGCCCGGGCCGCTGCTGGCGTTGCCCGAGGCGAAGAACGCGCTCTCGGTGACGATCTTCGAGGACCAGCCGCCGTTCACCGCCAACCCCGGCGCCGCCGAGTTCGTGAAGATCTATCGCGAGCGCGCGACCAAGGCCGGCCTGGCCGACCCGACCGTCGAGACGCAGGCGGCCGCCTCGTACTCGGCCTGGCAGATCCTCGAGGCCGGCGTCGTCGCCACGAAGAGCCTCGACGACAAGGCGATCGCCACGTGGCTGAAGGCGAACAGGGTCGACACGATTCAGGGCCGGCTCCGCTTCAACGGCCTCGGCAATTTCGGCGACGACATGATGCACGTCAAGCAGGTGCAGAACGGCCACTGGGTCGTGGTCTGGCCGAAGGAGTTCACGTCGGGCGGCGCCAAGGTGCTCGCGAACTGATCGCGGCCTGAACGCACGTCACGCGCCGCGACGCACCGAACCAGGCGACACCGCATGTCGGCGTTCACCCTGCCGAGCGCGTCGCTGCTCGCGCAAAGCATCCTTTCGGGCATCTTCGTCGGCGCGCTGTACGGCCTGATGGGCCTCGGGCTCAGCCTGAGCTGGGGCTTGCTGCGCCTCATCAACCTGGCGCATTTCGCGTTCGCGTTCCTGGCGGCCTACCTCTGCTTCCAGCTCGCGACGATGGGCGTCGACCCGTTGCTGACGCTGCTCGTCATCGTCCCGGGCTTCTTCGCGCTCGGCGCGGCGCTGCACTGGCTGATGGCGCGCTTCCGGGTGACACCCTTCAATTCACTGCTGCTGACCTTCGGCCTGATGGGCATCGTTGAGGCGATCATCCAGTCGGTCTGGACCGCCGATTTCCGCAAGCTCGAGTCGGGCTATTCCGATGCGAAGTTCAAGGTCGGCGTGCTGTTCGTGCCGGTGCCCGAACTCATCACGCTGGTCCTCGCGGTCGCGATCTCGGCGGGCGTCTGGGCCTTGCTGCGCTTCACCGACCTCGGCAAGGCCCTGCGCGCCGCTGCCGAAGACGCGCCCATCGCGGCCGCGTTCGGCATCGACCAGGGGCGCAACGCCCTGCTGCTCGCCGGCACCTGCTCGGCGCTGGCCGCGATCGCCGGCGTCTGCATCGCGCTCAGCTTCACGCTCGCGCCGTCGCAGATGTACGCGTGGATCGGCGTCGTCTTCGCGACCGTGATGCTCGGCGGCCTCGGCCGCGCGCTCGGGCCGCTGCTCGCCGGCACGCTGATCGGCGTCAGCGAGGCCGTGACGATGGCGGTGACCGCGCCGTCGTGGGCGCCGATCGTCTCCTTCACGCTGCTCATCGCCGTGCTGGTGCTGCGCCCGGGCAAGGCGGCATGACGCGCGGCACGCCGCTGTGCATCGCCGGCGCCGGCGTGCTGCTGGCGTTCGTGCCTCAGCTCGGCCTGCCGGCCTTCTACGACTCGCTGCTCTACCTCATGCTGAGCTGGGTCGTGCTCGCGACTTCGTGGAACATCCTGTCCGGCTACACCGGCTACTTCTCGTTCGGCCACGGCGCCTTCTTCGGCGTCGGCATCTACACCACGGCGACGCTGCTCTCCCGCTACGAGTGGCCGTTCCTGTGGACGCTGCCGATGGCCGCACTGGTCGCCGCCCTGCTCGGCCTGGCGCTCGGCGCCGTCGTCTTTCGCGTCCGGGGCATCCGGGGCGAGGTCTTCGCCCTGCTGACGCTGGCGGTCACCTTCGTCGTCGGCACGATCGTCGTCAACACGCCGATCGACGGCGGCCAGGGCGTCTCGCTCAGTGCCGTGCCGGTGCCGCGGATCGGGCCGACCCAGTCGTCGACCTTCTACCTGCTGGCGCTGGCTGCGGCGGTGCTGACCTTGCTGGTCGCCTGGGCGATCGTCGCCTCGCGCTTCGGCGCCGGCCTGTTCGCGATCCACGACGACGAGGACGCCGCCGAAGTCATGGGCGTGCCGACCTACCGCTACAAGCTGATGGCGTTCGGCATCTCGTGCGCGCTCGCCGGCGTGGCCGGCGGCATCCACGCGCTGTTCCTGTCGTACGTGACGTCGGGCGAGGTGTTCACGATCGCGGTGCCGCTCACGGTCGTGCTGATGAGCGTGCTGGGCGGCACGCGGCACTGGGCCGGCCCGGCCGTCGGCGCCGTCGCGATCACGGCGTTGCTCTACAGCTTCACGGCCGCCGACCATGCCGTCGCCGGCAAGGCGGTGAGCGGCGCGATCCTGATCGCGGCGATCCTCTTCATGCCCGACGGCATCCTGCCGCGGCTGCAGGGATGGTGGCGGCGCTGGCGCGGCGAGGGCGGCAACGGGGCCGCCGGTGGGGCGCGTCCGCCGTCGATGCTCGCGCAGGACCTCGGGATGTCGTCGCAACCCACCGCGTCGAGCCCGCGCGGCGACGTCGGCATCGACATCGCGACCAGCACCGGCACCGCGAGCGACGTCCTGCTCCGCGTCCGCGGCCTGCACAAATCCTTCAAGGGCGTGCGCGCGCTGGCCGGGGTCGACGTCGACGTGCGGCGTGGCGAGATCCTCGGCCTGCTCGGCCCGAACGGCTCGGGCAAGTCGACCTTCATCAATGTCGTGAGCGGCCACTACGTGGCGAGCGCCGGCGAGATCGTCTTCGAAGGGCGCGACCTCGCGCGCACCGCGGCGCACCGGATCGCCGGCGCCGGCATCGCCCGCACGTACCAGATCCCGCGCCCGTTCGCGCACCTGAGCGTGCTCGACAACGTCGCCCTGGCGACGATGTTCGGCGGCGGCGTTCGCGACCGTGCGACGGCACGCCGGCAGGCGATGACCTGGCTGGAATTCACCGGCCTGCAGGAGAAGGCGGCGGCGCGACCCGACGATCTCAACCTGCACCAGCGCAAGTTCCTCGAGCTGGCGCGGGCGCTCGCCTCGCGGCCTCGCCTGGTGCTGCTCGACGAGGTGCTGTGCGGCCTGACGCCGAGCGAGATCGACGACGCGGTCGCCCTGATCCGACGCATCCGCGAACAGGGCTCGACCATCGTCTTCGTCGAGCACGTGATGCGCGCGGTGATGGCGCTGACCGACCGCGTCGCGGTGTTCCACCACGGCGAGCTGCTCGCGGAAGGCGCCGCTGCCGACGTGATGCAGCGCCCCGACGTGATGACCGCATATCTCGGCCGAGCCCATGCGTGACGCCGTCGACACGACGCCGCCGCCGGTGGGCGCGCCGCTGCT
>CAZZVH010000073.1:0-11246 GCA_964657365.1 uncultured Burkholderiaceae bacterium | reverse complement strand
GTCGAGGCGATGTACTCGCAGACCTTCAGGAACTTGTCCTGCGGCGTGCCGGTGATGCGCGAGACCATCTCGGGCGTGTAGCGCGCGTAGTGCCGCTTCATGACCTGCAAGACGCACTGCGGGTCTTGCATCGTCATGTCGACCTGCGCGAAGCCCTTGTCGTCGAGCGCGTAGCCCCACGACTTCGGGTCGTAGCTGCGCTTCTCGGGGTCGTAGCCGCTGAACAGGCCGTCCTCGAACCGGTAGTCGGGGCCGATGATGAACGGCGCGTTGGTGTACGTGCGGACGTACTCCGTCTGGATCTTGTTGCCCGACAAAAGGTAGTTGATGACGCCGCCCAGGAAGGCGATGTCGCTGCCGGCCCGGATGGGCGCGTAGTAGTCGCTCATCGCCGCCGAGCGCGTGAAGCGCGGATCGACGACGACCAGCTTGGCCTTGTTCTTGTGCTTGGCCTCGATCACCCACTTGAAGCCGCAGGGGTGTGCCTCAGCGGCGTTGCCACCCATGATCAGGACGACATCGGCATTCCTGATGTCGACCCAGTGGTTGGTCATCGCTCCTCTGCCGAACGTCGGGGCCAGACTGGCCACCGTGGGTCCGTGTCAGACGCGCGCCTGGTTGTCGAAGACCAGCATCCCCATCGAACGCATCGCCTTGTGCGTGAGGTAGCCGCTCTCGTTCGACGACGCCGAGGCCGCGAGCATGCCGGTGCTCGTCCATCGGTTGACGACCTTGCCGTCGGGCGTGGTGGCCTGGAAGTTGGCGTCGCGATCGGCCTTCATCAGCTTGGCGATGCGGTCAAACGCTTCGTCCCAGCCGATGCGCTTCCATTCGTCGGTGCCGGCCTCGCGCACTTCGGGGTACTTCAGGCGATTCGGGCTGTGCACGAAGTCGAGCAGGCCGGCGCCCTTCGGGCAGAGCGTGCCGCGGTTGGTCGGGTGATCCGGGTCGCCCTCGATGTGCATGATGTCGGCGGTGACGTTCTTCGCCCTGTCGCCGAGGCTGTACATGATGATCCCGCAGCCGACCGAGCAGTACGGGCAGGTGTTGCGCGTCTCGGTCGTCTGAGAGAGCTTGAAGGTGCGCGCTTCGGCGAGCGCAAGGGTCGGCGAGAAGCCGAGCGCCACAAGGCTCGAGCCGACGAGACCCGCTCCGCTCACCCTGAAGAATTGCCGTCGATTCATGTCCATCGGGTGATCTCCTGCGCTCGAGGCGCGTGGAAAGTTCGAGTCAGCGTTCGAGGTTATCGAACTTTTCGTTACAGCGTGCAATCGGTGCCTGCACCGACGGCCGGGTCACGTGTTCTTCGACACCGTGATCGTCGGGAACCTGGCCGAGAAGTCCTTCGACCGCTCGGCGATCTTCACGGCGACCTTCCGCGCGACGGCGCGGTACATGGCCGCGATCTCGCCGTCGGGCTCGGCCACGACGGTCGGCGTGCCGCCGTCGGCCTGTTCGCGGATCGAGAGCTTGAGCGGCAACGCGCCCAGGTAGTCGACGCCGTATTCGGCGGCCATCCGCTTGCCGCCGTCGGCGCCGAAGATGTGCTCGACGTGGCCGCAGTTCTCGCAGACGTGCACCGCCATGTTCTCGACGATGCCGAGGATCGGCACGCCGACTTTCTGGAACATGCTGATGCCCTTGCGCGCATCGATCAACGCGATGTCCTGCGGCGTCGTCACGATCACGGCGCCGGTCAGCGGCACGCGCTGGCTGAGCGTGAGCTGGATGTCGCCGGTGCCGGGCGGCATGTCGACGATGAGGTAGTCGAGCTCGCCCCAGCTGGTCTGGCGCAGCAGCTGGTCGAGCGCCTGCGTCGCCATCGGCCCGCGCCACACCATGGCCTGGCCGGCATCGACGAGGAAGCCGATCGACATCACCTCGATGCCGTGGTTGACGAGCGGCTGCATCGTCTTGCCGTCGATCGACTCGGGCTTCCTGCCATCGATGCCCATCATCATCGGCTGGCTCGGGCCGTAGATGTCGGCGTCCAGGATGCCGACCTTCGCGCCTTCCGCGGCCAACGCCAGCGCGAGGTTGACGGCGGTCGTGCTCTTGCCGACGCCGCCCTTGCCCGACGCCACGGCGACGATGTTCTTGATGTTCGGCAGCAGTTGCACGCCGCGCTGCACGGCATGCGCGACGACGTTCGACCGGACGGTGACGCTGACGTTGCCGACACCGGCGACGGTGCGGGCCGCGTCGATCAGCGTGCGCCGCAGCGATTCGTGGAGCGACTTCGCGGGGTAGCCGAGCTCGACATCGAAGGCGACGTCGCCGCCCTCGATGCGCATGTTGCGCAATTGCTTGGTCGAGACGAGATCGCGACCCGTCTCGGGATCGACGACGCGCTTCAGGGCATCGAGCAGCGCGGTTTCTTGAACGGGCATGGAGTCGGCGCGGGCTGCGCGAGAGAGCCGGGTCAGTCTAGCGCAGCAGCGCTCCTCGGGCGTGCAGCAAGCCTTTGTCGCGTCGCCCCGGCCCAGGCACGGGTTCCCTAGAATCGCCGGCTCGCTCCCTTCAGGCCCGCATGTCCCGAAAGCTCTTCGTCACCACCGCGCTGCCGTACGCCAACGCGCCGTTCCACATCGGCCACATGATGGAGTACATCCAGGCCGACATCTGGGTGCGCTTCCAGCGGATGCAGGGCCATGCGGTGCACTTCGTCTGCGCCGACGACGCGCACGGCGCGCCGATCATGATCGCGGCCGAGAAAGCCGGCCAGACGCCGCAGGCCTTCGTCGCCGCGATCGCCGCGGGCCGGAAGCAATACCTCGACGGCTTCCACATCGGCTTCGACAACTGGCACTCGACCGATGGGCCCGAGAACCACGCGCTGGCCCGCGACATCTACTGCCACCTGCGCAAGGAAGACCTGATCGTCGTCAAGAGCGTCGAGCAGTTCTTCGACCCGGTGAAGTCGATGTTCCTGCCGGACCGCTACATCAAGGGCGAGTGCCCGGTGTGCGGCGCCAAGGACCAGTACGGCGACAGCTGCGAGGTCTGCGGCTCGGTCTACGCCCCGACCGATCTGAAGAACCCGTACTCGACCTTGACCGGTGCCGCGCCGGTGATGAAATCGAGCGAGCACTACTTCTTCCAGCTGTCGTCGCAGCGCTGCCTCGACTTCCTGAAGGAATGGACCCACGCGACCGACCGCCACGGCCTGCCCCGGCTGCAACCCGAGGTGCTGAACAAGATCAGCGAGTGGTTCAAGGTCGACGAGCAGGGCCACGGCGGCCTCGCCGACTGGGACATCAGCCGCGACGCGCCCTACTTCGGCATCGAGATCCCCGATGCGCCGGGCAAGTACTTCTACGTCTGGCTGGACGCGCCGGTGGGCTACCTCGCCTCGCTGAAGAACTACTTCGACAGCGGCGGCGCGAAGGCGAAGGGCGAGCCGCGGTCGTTTGACGAATTCATGGCCGACCCCGAGATGGAGCAGATTCACTTCATCGGCAAGGACATCACGTACTTCCACACGCTGTTCTGGCCGGCGATGCTGCATTTCAGCGGCCGCCGCACGCCGGACAAGGTGTTCGTGCACGGCTTCATCACGCTCGGCGGCGGCGAGAAGATGAGCAAGAGCCGGGGCACCGGCATCTCGCCGCTGCGCTACCTCGAGCTCGGCATGAACGCGGAGTGGCTGCGCTACTACATCGCCGCCAAGCTGAACGGGCACGTGGAGGACATCGAGTTCAACCCGGAAGACTTCCTCGCCCGGATCAACAGCGACCTGGTCGGCAAGTACGTGAACATCGCCAGTAGGGCGGCGAACTTCATCAGCAAGCGGTTCGGTGGCGAGCTGAACTTCAAGACGGATACATCCTCGTTGCTCGACGCTGCGAGGGCCACGGCGGCATCGGTCCAGGCAGGCTACGACGCGCGTGAATACGGCAAGGCGTTGCGCGACATCATGGCCCGCGCCGATGCGATCAACGCCGATTTCGATGCGGCGCAGCCTTGGTTGCTGGCGAAAGACGATGGCCGGCTCGACGACCTGCAGGACGTCTGCTCGCGTGCGTTGCAGGGTTTCATGCTCCTGTCGGTACTGCTCTCTCCGGTCTTGCCCGCGCTCACGAGGCGTGTCGCACGCGAGCTCTTCGGCCAGGGCCGCGACTTCACCTGGGACGACGCGACCCAGCTGCCGACACGCGTCGCCCCGTACCAGCACCTCATGCAGCGCGTCGACCAGAAGCAGCTCGACGCCCTCTTCCAGATGACGCCACCGATCACCACCGACACGAGTCCCTCCGCCGAACCGATCACCGTGCCGCTTCCCGGCGGCGAGGCCATCGCGCCGACGATCGGCATCGACGACTTCGCCAAGCTCGACCTGCGCATCGCGAAGATCGTCGCATGCGAGCGCGTCGAGGGCTCGACCAAGCTGCTTCGCCTGACGCTCGACGTCGGCGAGGTCGTGCACCGGACCGTCTTCAGCGGCATCCAGTCGGCCTACGCGCCGGAGCAGCTGGTCGGCAAGCTGACCGTCGTGGTCGCCAATCTCGCGCCGCGCAAGATGAAGTTCGGCCTCAGCGAAGGCATGGTGCTGGCAGCCTCGCACAGCGACGAGAAAGCGCACCCCGGCCTTTTCATCCTCGAACCGCACGCCGGCGCGGCGCCCGGACTGCGCATCCGCTGACGGCCGACGCACCCGGCCGAGCCATGGCTGACGACCTTCCGCTGACGGCCCCCGACGCCGTCGTCCGCGAGTTCCCCGACGACGCGTGGGCGGCCGGGCCGACCCGCGACGTCGAGTCGGTGGTCGAAGCCGGTCACGTCCTCGCGTTTCCGCACCTGCCCTTCGTCCTCGACAGCTCCGAGCGCCGCTTTCTCGACCCGCGCTGGGCCGACCCGGCGGCGAAGAACGTCTCGGTGCGCTGGCCTGCCGGCGAGCTGCGCGGCGCCACCGGCGAACCGGCCGATCGCGACGCGATCCGTCGCATGGTCGTGCGCTGGGCCGAGCAGAGCGAAGCCTTCGCGCTGCGCCTGTTCCCGCACTACCGCGGCAAGCTGCGCCGCGGCAACACCTCGTTCCGGCCGACCGATGTCGCCGGGCGCGTGCGCAGCTGGCGACAGGACGACACGCGGATGCATGTCGACGCGTTTCCGTCGAATCCGATGCAGGGCACGCGGCTGCTGCGTGTCTTCTGCAACGTCAACCCGGACGGCCGGCCACGCGAGTGGCGCGTCGGCGAGCCGTTCGAGGCGCACGCGCGGCGCTACCTGCCCACGATCGGCCGGCCGCTGCCGGGCTCGGCCTGGCTGTTCGAGACGCTCGGCATCACCAAGCGCCGCCGCACCGGCTACGACCACCTGATGCTGCGCCTGCACGACAGCGCCAAGGCCGACCTCGCCTTCCAGCGCGCGTCGCCGCAGCAGCGGGTCGACTTCGCGCCCGGCACGACCTGGGTGTGCTTCAGCGACCAGGTGCTGCACGGCGCGATGGGCGGCCAGCACATGATGGAGCAGACCTTCTATCTCGACGCCGCCGATCTCGCCCACCCGCACAGCGCGCCGCTCGCCATCCTGGAGCGGCTGACCGGCCGGGCGCTGCTCGAGTGAATCTTCCACGAATCGTGGCAAAGAATTTTTGCCGCGCTGCGATATCCTGTCGCTGACGACGAACGGGGCAGCGGTGGGATATCTCGACGACTTGAAGCGCCAGGCCGAAGCGGCCAAGGCAAAGGTGACGGTGAACGGCGGCGCCTTCGAGCGCAACACGCTGGTCGTCGACGCGGCCTGCAACTCCACGTTCCGGTATTTCACGACGCTGGCGCAGCAGCTGAACGTGCTCCAGCCCGTGTCCAGGGCCGAATACCGCCTCGACACGACCACGGCCTTCAAGGGCCTGCGCCTGACCGACTTTCGCGCCGATTCGCGCCAGAAGAAGCTGCGCGACGCCGACGTGTTCGACCACGTCATCCTCGCCTTCCGCATGAAGAGCGGCACCAGCGTGACGCTGGCCAAGGATTTCCCGCCGGCCATCGAGAAGCTCGAGTCGCGCCTGACCCAGTGCGGCGCCAGGTTCCAGAGCGACAACGTGCGCGATCCCGCCACCGGCAAGTTCGTCGAGAAGCGGTTCGAGATCGCCGCCGACTTCCACGGCACCGTCCGCCTGATCCCCGACCACGACAACGGCTGGGTCCAGTTCCAGCTCGTCAACCTCGACGGCTTCGAGACGGTGAGCATCGAGTTCCCGGCCTTCGAGGTGGGCTCCGCCCGTCTCGACGAGCTGGCGCGCTGGATCGTCGGCGAGCCCAACACCTTCCTGCGCGACGGCGAACGCCTGCGCCGCGTCGAGGCCTGATCCAGGTCCCGCAGGCGCCGGCGGGTGCCGGTTAGACTCGGTTTTTCGCGCTCCGCCCCCGCCATGCCGCTGTTCTGGAAAGCCTACACCTCCGACATCACCTCCTTCATCCAGGAGCTGAAGGCGAAGCGGCCGTCCCTCGAGGACGAGCAGCGCAGCGGCCGGGCCCGGCTCTGGGATCGCCACGTCGATGCCGTCGCCGAGGAAGAGCACGTCGAATCGAAGGTCGCGCAGCAGCCCTACGTCTACCAGACGCGGCAGCCCTGAGGCGCCGATGAGTGCGATCGCGGCCGCTCCGGCCGAGCCGTCGGCGATCGCTCCGGCCGTCGAGGCGGTCGACGGCATCGCCCTGGCCCGCCTCTACGGCGAGCCGCTGTTCTCGCTGCCGACCGATCTCTACATTCCGCCCGACGCGCTCGAGATCTTCCTCGAAGCCTTCGAGGGCCCGCTCGACCTCCTGCTCTACCTGATCAGGAAGCAGAACTTCAACATCCTCGACATCCCGATGGCGAGCGTGACGCGGCAATACCTCGCCTACGTCGAGCAGATCCGCGGCACCAACCTCGAGCTCGCGAGCGAATACCTGCTGATGGCGGCGATGCTGATCGAGATCAAGTCGCGCATGCTGCTGCCGCCGCGCAAGAGCGCCGACGGCAAGGAGGCCGAGGACCCGCGCGCCGAACTCGTGCGCCGCCTGGTCGAGTACGAGCAGATGAAGATGGCCGCGGCCAGGCTCGATGCCCTTCCCGTCCTCGGCCGCGAGTTCCAGCGGGCGCAGGTTGCGGTCGAGGAATCGATGGCGGTGCGCCTGCCCGACGTCTCCGCGGCCGACCTGCGCGAAGCCTGGGCCGACCTGATGCGGCGCGCGAAGCTGGTCCAGCACCACCGCATCACGCGCGAGCTGCTGAGCGTGCGCGAGCACATGAGCCAGCTGCTGCGCACGCTGCAGGGCCGGCGCTTCGCGACCTTCGAGGAGCTGTTCGATCCGGGCCACGGCCCGCAGGTCGTCGTCGTCACCTTCATCGCCCTGCTCGAGCTCGCGCGCGAGCACCTGGTCGAGGTGACGCAGGCCGAGTCGTTCGCGCCGATCTACGTCAGGCTGGCATACCAGACGAGCTGAGCTTGAAGGCGATCATCGCCCGCAGCTTGTTCGGCAGCACGGGCTTGATGAGCAGGTGGAAGTTGTGCTCCAGCGCTTCCTGGTCGTGGCCCGTCATGCTGCTGCCGGTGACGATGATGGCCGGCAGGGCCGGCCCGAACCGCGTGCGCAAGGCCTCGATGGCGTCGACGCCGGTCTCGCCGTGCTCCAGCCGGTAGTCGGCGATCACGAGCGTCGGCCGGATCGATTCCGCGTTCGCCGACGCGGCCCAGGCGCGCGCCGCGCCCACGCTCTCGAAGGCGGCGATGCTGGCGCCCCAGCCGCGCAGCAGCACCTCGAGACCTTCGCGCACCGCCGGCTCGTCCTCGACGATGACGATCAACTTGCCGTCGAGCGTGATGCCGACCGGTGGCTTGCCGGCGACCGTCGCCAGGCCGGCCCGTGGCGCCTTGCCGATCGGCAGCTCGACGGAGAACACCGAGCCGCGGCCGATCTCCGAGCGCAGCGTGATCGGCGCGCCCATCAACGCCGCCAGCCGCTTGACGATGGCCAGGCCGAGGCCGAGGCCCTTCTTCTGCTCGCCGGTCGTGAGGCGGGCGGTGCCCGGCACCTGGTAGAACTCCTCGAAGACACGCAGCCGTTCTTCCTCGCCGATGCCCACGCCGGTGTCCCAGACCTGCAGCAGCACGTGCTCGCCGCGCCGCCGCGCGCTCGCCAGGACCGTGCCGTCGGCGGTGTAGCGGATCGCGTTCGAGACCAGGTTGCGCAGGATCCGCTCGACCAGCAGCGGATCGGCCAGCACCGCCATCCGGCCGCCACGGAAGCGCAGCGTCAGGCCCTTCTCGAACGCGGTCGGCTCGAAATGCAGGCGCAGCTTCCTGAAGATGTCGGCGATCAGCACGTTCTCGGGATTGACCTCGACGCCGCCGCTGTCGATGCGCGTGATGTCGAGCAGCTCGGAGAAGAGGCCTTCCAGCGCGTCGACCGATTCGTTGATGCTGTTGACGAGCTGCGCCACCTCCGGGTCGTGCGTGCGCTGGCGCAGCGCCTCCGCGAACAGGCCCATCGCGTGCAGCGGCTGGCGCAGGTCGTGGCTGGCGGCCGTGAAGAACTGCGTCTTGGCGCGGTTCGCGACTTCGGCCTCCTGGCGGGCCGCGTCGGACACCGACTTCTCGGCGCCCAGCTGCACCGCCAGGGCCTCGGTGCGCAGCTTCAGCGCGACGTTGGCATCGAACGACTCGCGGTAGTTGCGGCCGAGCAGGATGATCATGCCCATCGCCACCGTCATGACGAGGGCGAGCTCCCAGCTCAGCTCGGCCTGCTGCGCCGCCACCACGGCGATCGCCGGCACGAAGATGAGCAGCACGAAGACGACGAAGAGCTGGAACTGGGGCGCGAGGATCGGCACGCTGGCGACGCAGAACGTGAAGACGACCAGCACCAGCGCGATCTGGTGCAAGGCGCTGCCGTACGGGTAGAGCAGCCACGCCGCGGCGCCCCAGAGCGCCGCGCCGGCCAGCACGCCGAGCTGCCAGGCGCGCAGCCGGCCGAGCAGCGTCTCCGAGCGCCGCGGCTCGTGGCGGGCGAAGCGCAGCGCCATCGAGACCCGGACCAGCCAGACGAGCACGAACAGCAGGCCCCAGCCGACCAGCAGCCCGCGCGGCGCCGCATCGGCGAACATCATCTCGATCAGGACTGCGCCGACCAGGTGGCCGACCAGCGACGTGCGGTTGAAGGCGAAGGTGCCGCGGACCTGGTCGCGCAGCACCAGGAAGCCGTCGAGCGGCGGCCCCGGCGTCAGGGCGACGGGCGCGGCGACCATGGCTTCACGCCGCCCTGGACCGGCATCTGGCTGACCGCGAGCACGGCCTGGGTGCGAGAGTTGACGCCGAGGGCGCGCAGGACCGCGGCGACATGGTCCTTCACCGTCTCGACCGAGAGGTTGAGCTCGCGGGCGATGAGCTTGTTCGACTGGCCGCGCAGCAACAGCGACAGCACGTCGGTCTGGCGCGGCGTCAGCTTGAAGCCGGCGAGCGCGGCGGCATGTTCGGGGGGCGTCAGCGAGCCACCGGTGCGCACGCCCATGGCGGCGGTGTCGGCGCTCTCGTTGCCGCTGAGGGACATGGGCGGCACGTAGATGCCGCCGTTCATGACGACGCGCAGGGCCTCCTGCAGCGTCTCGTTGCTGGCGCGCTTCGGCACGAAGCCCATCGCGCCGAGATCGATCGCGCGGATCACGTCGGCGCTGCGGTCGGAGGCCGAGACGACGACCACCGGCACCGCCGGGTAGGCGTTGCGCAGCTCGACCAGCAAGGCGAAGCCGTCGGCGTCGCCGAGGTGCAGGTCGAGCAGCACGAGATCGAAGCCGGCGTCGGCGGCGAGCGCCTCGCGCGCGGTCCGTGCACCCGCGACGCCGGTGACCGACACGTCGCTGCCGATTCCCTCGATGACCTTCTGCAGCGCCGTGAGGATCAGCGGATGGTCGTCGATGAGGAGGACTTTCATGGCGCCGAGTGTCGCCGTTCAGAGGTAGCGGCGGCCGATCGATTCGGCGACGCAGACCGGCTTGTCGAAGCCCTCGCGTTCCATCGTCACCTCGAACGTGAGCTGTGCGCCGCCTTCGAGCGGCTCGAACCGGAGCAGCTTGAAGTGGCCGCGCAACCGGCTCCCGCGCGGCACCGGTGCCGGAAAGCGGACCTTGCCGAGACCGTAGTTCACGCCCATGCGCGTGTCGGCGACCTCGAGCGCCGAGGCGCCCATCTCGGGCAGGAGCGAGAGCGTCAGGAAGCCGTGCGCGATGGTCGTGCCGAACGGGCCGGCCGCCGCGCGCTCCCGGTCGAGGTGGATCCACTGGTGGTCGCCGGTCGCGTCGGCGAACAGGCCGATGCGCTCCTGTGTGACCTCGATCCAGTCGCTGACGCCGAGCGTCTCGCCGACGAGCGGCTGCAGTTCGGCCAGTGTCTCGAAGCGTCTCATCTCAGTTGACCCAGGTGACGATCGGCGCCCACTGCTCGATGTCGCGCTCGAAGCGTGCCGACGAGACGTCCCAGAGGGTCAGCCCGTGGGCGGCGAGGTGGACGTAGTTCTGCGTGTCGCGCAGGAAGCCGAGCAGCGGCACCCGCATGCCCTGCAGGAACTGGCGCAGCTGGTCGGTGGCGATCGTGCCTTCGCGGGTGCGCATGCCGACCACGGCGATCTGCACCTTCGGGCTGCGCCGGTGCGCCAGCAGCTGGTCGACGAACTCGTGCGTCGCGTTGATGTCGAAGATGCTCGGCTGCAGCGGGATGAGGACCTGGTCGGCGAGCTTCATCACCTCGTCGAGCCGCTTGCCATGCAGGCCGGCGGGCGTGTCGAGCACGACATGGGTGGTGCCCTTGGGCGGCCGGACGATGTCGCCCTGCATCGTCTCCCAGGCGCTGATCTTCGGCAGGCCGGCCGGGCGGTGGTCGAGCCAGGTGCGCGCCGACTGCTGGCGGTCGACGTCGCCCAGCATGACGGCATGGCCCCGGGAGGCCAGGTAGCCGGCAAGATTCGTCGACAGCGTCGTCTTCCCGACTCCGCCTTTCGGGTTGGCGACCACGATCACCGGCATGCGGCCCTCCGTTGCATCTGATTTTGCGGTTATGTTAGCGGCGCCCGGCGCGCGCGCGCCATCCCGAGTAACCAGCGCCACGACTGTGAGCCCCGCCATGGCCGAACCCGAAGCACCCCCGGTACCGACCGAGCCGCCCGCCCCCGCCGCCCCGCCCGGCGCCGAAATCCTCGTGCTCGTCGCCCACCCGGAGCTCGAGCAATCGCGCGCCAACCGCCGCATGCTCGCCGGCGCCCGCGCCCTGC
>CAZZVH010000072.1:0-11251 GCA_964657365.1 uncultured Burkholderiaceae bacterium | reverse complement strand
CAGCGCAGCACGACCACCGCGTCGAGCTCCGGATCGACCCACACGACATGGCCGCCGGCGCCGACCATGAAGACCGCGCGCGACGAGGCGCCGGGGAACGCCGCGCCGTCCCGGTTGAGCCAGACCAGGCGGCCGTAGAACGGCGCGATCGGCGACGGCACGGCCATGGCCTCGATCCAGGCGCGCGGCACGCGCTGGCGGCCACCGGCGGCGCCGCCGTCGAGCACCAGCTGGCCGATGCGCGCCTGGTCGGTCGCGCTGATCGAGACGCCCGCTCCCCAGTGCGTGCCGCCAGGCACCGACTGCACGCGGCCGACGCCGGGCAGGTCGAGCCAGGCGTCGTCGTAGCCGCGCCAGGCGAAGCCGTCGCCGCCGCCGAGCGGCTGCAGCACGCTGTCGAGGAAGACCTCGGGCAGCGGCCGGCGAAACAGGTGCAGCAAGGCCAGCGCCAGCTGGTTGATGCGCACGTCGTTGTATTCCCAGTACGACCCGGGCGACTGCAACGGCCGGGCCCCGCCCTTGGGGCCGCCGGCGGGCCGCGGATCCTGCGCCACCTTGCGCCAACGGTCGACCGTGTCGGGCAGGCCGAAGCAGCTGCCTTGCCACTCGCTGGTCTGGGTCAGCAGGTGGTCCCAGGTGATGGCGCGGTTGTGCGGATCGTCGAAGCCGATGCCGGGCAGCATCGAGGCGACTGTCGCGTGCTCGTCGGGCAGCAGGCCGCTGCCCTGCGCGACGCCTGCCAGCAGCGCGAGGTAGGTCTTGGCGACGCTGAAGGTCAGGTCGGCGCGGTCCGGCTCGCCCCAGGCCGCGATCTCCTCGCCGTGCAGCCGGACCACGCCCGATTGCGGCCCGCGCGCATGGACCGGCCCGCGCAGGCGGTCGAACGGCGGCGGGTCGCCCTGGTGCACGCCCCACGGGGTCTCGCCCGGCGCGAGCGCCGCGGACGGATCGCGCGGCCAGTTCGTCTCATGGGCCTGGGCGAAACGAACGGCGTCGTCGAGCGAGGGGCGCATGGTCAACGGCACGACGACCGCACTCACTCCACCTTGGCGCCCGAGCTGTTGACGACCTTCTCCCACTTCGCCGTCTCGGCGGCGATGATCTTTCCGAAATCGTCGGGCGTGCCCGCGATCGGCCTGCCGCCGAGCTCGGCGAGCCGGTCGCGCATCTTCGGATCGGCGAGCGCGCGGTTGACCTCGGCGTTGATCTTCTCGATGACGTCGCGCGGCGTGCCTTTCGGCATGCCGATGCCGAACCACGCCGTCGCCTCGTAGCCGGGTACCGTTTCGCCGACGGTCGGCAGCTGCGGCATCGACGGCTCGCGCTCCTGCGAGGTGACCGCGAGCGCACGGATCTTGCCGGCCTTGATGTGCGGCGCCGACGACGGCAGGTTGTCGAACAGCACCTGCACGTGCCCGCTCATCAGGTCGATCAGCGCCGGGCCGGCGCCCTTGTACGGCACGTGGACCATCTGGCAGCCGGTCATCGACTTGAAGAGCTCGCCCGAGAGATGCACCGACGTGCCGGCGCCCGACGACGCCATGTTCAGCTTGCCGGGGTTGGCCTTGCAATAGGCGATGAACTCGGCCACGGTCTTCACCGGCAGCTCGTTGGTCACGACCATCACGTTCGGCGTGCGGACGATGCCGGCGACCGGCGCGATGTCGCGGATGAAGTTGAAGTTGAGGTTCTTGTAGAGCGTGGCGTTGATGCCGTTGGCCGGGTTCGCGAGCAGCATCGTGTAGCCGTCGGGCGGCGCGTTCACCACGGTCTCGGTGCCGACGTTGTTGCCGCCGCCCGGCTTGTTCTCGATGATGAAGGTCTGGCCCAGCTTCTCGCTCAGCCACTGGGCGACGATGCGTGCCAGCACGTCGGTGGTGCCGGCCGGCGCGTACGGGACGATCCAGCGCACCGGCCGGCTCGGATAGTCGGCGGCACGCGCCAGGCCGGCGGCGCCGGCGATGCAGAGCAGCGATGCGGCGAGCAGCAGCCGCGGGAGTCGGTTCATGGTGTCTCCTTCCGGGTGGCCTGCTCTGCGGCAGGTCGAGCGGCGACTGTAGCCAGCGCCGGCCGCCTCGCCCACCGGGCTTACGCGCCCTTCGGCGGCGCCTCCGCCCGGACTAGTAGCGGGAGGGCGTCCCGAAGATGTCGTCTTCTTCCGTGAGCATCGCCTTGATGCTCTCGACCGTGCTGGTGAGCCGGTGCTGCAGGTCGTGGGCGCGATCGACCATGTCGGGCGTCCACGACGAGCGCTTGGCGAGCGCCTCGAGGGCCGCCGCTTCGGCTTCGAGCTCGACCGCGCCCACCGAGCCGCATGCGCCGCGCACCGAATGCATCGCCTCGCTCAGGTCGGCCGCCGAGCGCGCGGCGACGGCGAGCGCGATCTGCGGCACGTCCTGCGCATAGGTGGCGAGGAATCGGCGCAGCACCCTGGCGTAGGCGTTGACGTTGCCGGCGAACAGCTTCAGGCCGCGCGACGGGTCGATGCCCGCGATCGATTCGAGACGCGTCTGCAGGGTCGGCCGTGGCGCAGGGGGGTCGGCCGCGGGGCCGCTGCCGTGGGCGCGATGCGCCCTCGCCGGCAACCAACGCAGCAGCGTCGCATAGAGCACGTCGGGGTCGACCGGCTTGGCGATGTGGTCGACCATGCCGGCGGCCAGGCAGGCGGCACGGTCGTCGCCGAAGGCATTGGCGGTCATGGCGACGATCGGCACGTCGCGGCCCGCCGCCGTGCCGCGAATCAGCCGCGTCGCCGACAGGCCGTCGAGCTCGGGCATCTGCACGTCCATCAGGATCAGGTCGTAGCGCGTCGCCCCGGCCTTGTCGACGGCTTCGCGACCGTTCACGGCGACGTCGACGTGCAGGTTCGCCGAACGCAGCAGCTCGACCGCGACCTCCTGGTTGACGAGGTTGTCCTCGGCCAGCAGGAGCCGGGCACCGAGGCGGGTCGTGCGCAGCGCGACGAACGCTTCACCCGACTTCGGCGCCGCCGCCTCGGCCGTCGCCGTCTCCGACAGCGCGTCGTTCAGGGCGTCGTGCAGGCTCGACAACGACACCGGCTTGATGACGACCGTGTCGACGCCGGAGCCGCGCGCCGCGGTGCGGAGGCGGTCGCTGTCGTAGGCGGTGGCGATGACGCAATGCAGGGGCTTGCCCGCCGCGGCCGCCAGCAGGCGGCGGCAGGTCTCGACGCCGTCGATGCCCGGCATCTTCCAGTCGACCAGCGCGACGTCGTAGGCGTCGCCGGCGGCTTCCGAGGCCGCCGCGCGCAGCAAGCCCTCTTCGCCGGAAGCCGCCGTATCGACGCGCATGCCGATCTGCTCGAGCATGTTGCGCAGCGCGTCGCGCGCCTCGGGAAGATCGTCGACGATCAGTCCGTGCAGGCCGGCCATCGCGACATTGCGTCCCGGCGCTCTGGCTTCCCTGGCGCGCTCGATCCGGGCCGTGAACCAGAAGGTGCTGCCTGCGCCTGGAACGCTGTCGGCGCCGGCGTCGCCGCCCATGAGCCGCGCGAGCTGGCGGGTGATTGACAGGCCCAGGCCGGTGCCGCCGAAGCGCCGCGTCGTCGAGCTGTCGGCCTGCTCGAAGGCGCTGAACAGGCCGCCCAGGCGCTCGGCGCCGATGCCGATGCCCGTGTCGCGGATCGCGAACCGGACCAGGAGCGACGCTTCGTCGCTGTCGAGCATGTCGCCGCGCAGGGAGACCGAGCCCTGCGACGTGAACTTGACCGCGTTGCCGAGCAGGTTCACCAGCGCCTGCGACAGCCGCGTCACGTCGCCGTGCAGCAGCGGCGGCAGGTGGTCGGTGTCGATGACGAGCTCGAGGCCCTTGGCCCGCGCATCGTCGGCGACCATCGAGCAGGCCTGGGTGACGAGCGCCTCGAGCGAGAAGTCGATCGCTTCCAGCTCGAGCTTGCCGGATTCGATCTTCGAGAGGTCGAGCACGTCGTTGATGACCGACAGCAGGTGGTGCGCCGCACCCGACACCTTGCCGAGCCGGTCGCGCTGCGCCGGATCCTGAACGTCGCGGCGCATCAGGTGGGTGAGGCCGATGATGGCGTTGAGCGGCGTCCGGATCTCGTGGCTCATGTTGGCGAGGAACGCCGACTTGGCGCGGCTCGCCGCTTCCGAATCGATGCGCGCCTGCTCCAGCTTGAGATTGCTGTCGTGCAGGTCGCGGGTGCGCGTCTCGACGCGCTTCTCGAGATCGGCGTTGAGCTGGCGCACCTCGTCTTCGGCGGCCTTGCGCACGGTGATGTCGGCCGAGACGCCGAGCAGGATCGTGGCGCTGCCGTCGGGCGACAGGATCGGCCGCTTGACGGTCGAGAGCCAGCGCACCTGGCCGCTCGCGTTGGTGACCTGCTCTTCGTCGATGACCAACTTGCGGCCGCTCCGCATCACCTCGAGGTCGGCCGCCTGGAACCGCCGCACCTGCGCCTCGTCGGGGTTGAAGTCGAAGTCGCTCTTGCCGACCAGGCCGTCCGGCGTCGTGCCGTAGACCTCCGCGAACGCGGCGTTCGCCAGCACGAAGCGGCCGTCCTGGTCCTTCGCGAAGATGAGGCTGCGGTTGAGGTCGATGACACGGCGCAGGAACGCCTGCTGGTGCGAGAGCTCGAGGGTGCGTGCCTCGACCCGCTGTTCCAGCGTGGCGTTGAGACGATGCAGGTCGTCTTCGGCCCGGTCGCGCGCGTGGATGCCGCGCCGGATGCCGCGAAACAGCAGCGCGAACATCGCCGACGTCACCACGAGCGAGAGCAGCAGCGCCGAGAGCGTCTTCTGCCGTTGCGCCTCGGCCGCGATGCCGCGTTGCCGCAGCAGCTCGGCCTCGGCCTCGTCCATCGCCCGGCTGGTGGTGCGGATGCTCTGCATCAGGCCGAACACCTGGTCGGCGACCAGGGCGTTGCGGGCGGCGAGCTCGCCCTCCGTCGCCAGCACTTTCTCGATGCGGTCGAGCCCTTCGATCTTGCGTTCGATCAGTGCGCCGAGCTGTTCGTGCAGGCGCACCTGCGCCGGGTTGTCGGAGATGAGCTTGCCGAGGGTGACGACGTGCTGCCTCGCGTCGCGGGCGTCGACCAGGAATTCGTTCGCGTAGCGGGCCGAGTTCGTCAGCACGTGGTTGCGCTGTGCCGACTGGGCGTCGGCGATCGAACCGTACAGGCGGCCCAGCTCGGCGCGCACCTCCTGGGTGTGCGAGATGCGATCGGCGGTCCGGGCGAAGCTGGTGCCCGATTCGTAGGCGAATCCGCCGCCGACCAGGATGAGCAGCAGCATCGGCGCGAAACCGCCGAGGATCAGCGCCTCGAGGCGCCGGCTGTCCGAACGGAAAGAAGGCATGGCTGGCCGCACGCTGGTCACGAAGATCGCCGCGCCGAGCAGGAGGAAGGCGATCGCGGTGTGGACGGCGACCGGCGCCACCAGCCTGTCGGTGACGATCTCCGCTGCGTTCCACAGGTAGCCGATGATGGACACGAAGCCGATGGCGACCACCAGGCCCGCGAGGCAGCGCACGACCACGGCCGCACGGTCGCGCGACAGGAGCAGGAGGGCACAGCCCATCGCGGCGAAGGCGGCGGCGCTGTAGGGAGACATGCGGCCCTTGACCAGGTTGAACGCCGCGCCGCTGTCGTGGACGACCAGCTCGTCGATGCCCAGATTCCAGCCGAACGCCATTTCGCCGATCGTCGCGAATCCGATCAGGCCCGCGAACGCGGCGAGCGCATGCGACCACCGGAGATTCGTCGGCGACGGCCGGACGCTGGCCAGCCAGAGCGCCGACGCGCAGGCGATCAGGCCGATCGCCGTGTTGGCCTTCATCTCGACCGCGCCTGGCAGGAGACTGCGCAGGACCGGCAGGTCGGCGCCCCAGCCGACCAGCACGACGATCGCGATGAGCCCCGCCACCGTGCAGGCGAGGATGACGAACATCGGTCTCGGGCCCTGGCCGACCGGGCTTGAACGTTCGTTGGAAGCCTCGGGATGTCCAGACGCACGCATGCGCAGTCCTCGCTGTCGCGCAAGCGTAGCCGAAGTCGCTGACCGGGCGTATAGGGATTTGAAGGCGGCGCCGTGACGCATGACCGCTGCACCGCGCTGGCGGCTGCGATCGGCGCGTCGCGCTAAGCTGCGCCGGTCACTTCACCAGCCGCCCGCGCCATGACCGACCTCTCCGCCTTCCCCATCACGGCCAAATGGCCGGCCGCGCATCCCGACCGGATCCAGCTCTATTCGCTGCCCACGCCCAACGGCGTCAAGGTCTCGATCATGCTGGAGGAGACCGGCCTGCCCTACGAGCCGCATCTCGTCCGATTCGACGCCGAAGACCAGCTCTCGCCCGCCTTCCTGTCGCTGAATCCGAACAACAAGATCCCGGCGATCCTCGATCCCGACGGACCCGGCGGCGAACCCCTGGCCCTCTTCGAATCGGGCGCGATCCTGATCTACCTGGCCGACAAGTCGGGCCGGCTCATGCCGCGCGACGCCGCGGGGCGCTACCGGACGATCCAGTGGCTGATGTTCCAGATGGGCGGCATCGGGCCGATGTTCGGCCAGCTCGGTTTCTTCCACAAGTTCGCCGGTAAGGACTTCGAGGACAAGCGTCCGCGCGACCGCTACGTCGCCGAGTCGAAGCGCCTGCTCGGCGTGCTCGAGAAGCAGCTCGCGACGCACGCCTGGATCGCCGGCGACGAGTACTCCATCGCCGACATCGCGAGCTTCCCGTGGATCAACAACCTGATCGGCTTCTACGGGGCCCGGGAGATCGTCGGCTTCGATGCCTTTCCGCATGTCGCCAAGGCACTCGAGGCATTCGTCGCCCGGCCCGCGGTGCAGAAGGGCCTGCAGATCCCGGCCCGGCCGCAACCGGCCTGACGGTCTGGCCGTGCGCCGACGGTTCCCGGCCGTCGCCGATCACTTGACCAGCGGCCGGACGGTCGTGAAACCGCCATCCACCGGGATCACCTGCCCGGTGATGCGCGACGCGCTGTCCGACAGCAACCAGGCGATCGCCTCCGCGACCTGCGCGCCCGTCTGGACGCCGCCGAGAGGGTACTGGCGACCAGCGCCCTCGCGCATGACGTCGGCCCGGAGCATGCCGGCGTTCAGCGGCGTATCGGTCATTCCCGGCGCCACGGCATTGACCCGCAGGCCGATCGCGGCGTACGTCGCAGCAGCGCTGCGCGCCAGCGCCTCGACACCGCCCTTCGCCGCGGCGATCGCCTCGTGGTTCGCGACGCCGATGCGTGCGACCACGCTCGAGCAGAGAACGGCCGAGCCGTGCAGACGGGCGTCGCGCATCGCCACGATCCAGGCTTGCAGCATGTAGACGGCGCTGTCGAGGTTGACACGCATCACCTCGCGATACTGGACCGGCGTGGTGCGATGCAGCGGTGCGATGAGCGTGCTGCCGACGCAGTGGGCGAGCAGCGTCGGAGCGCTGCCCAGGAGGCCGACGCATGCCGCGATCGCAGCCGCCGCGCCAGCCTCGGTCGTCGTGTCGGCCGCGATGCGGGCGTCGGCCTGCAGGTCCGCCAGGGACGCGGCGTCGCGCCCCACGACCGCCACCCGGTGGCCGGCCGCACGCAGGCGGCCCGTGACCTCGCGGCCGATGCCGCCTCGGGCACCCGTCACGAGCGCGACGCTGGCGCTCATGCGCGCGTCGACGTCGCTGCAGACTTGAACTTGCGGCAGGCGTCCGAGCAGAACTTGACCTCGCTCCAGTTCTTCGACCAGCGCTTTCGCCAGGCCATGGGGCGGCCGCAAGCCACGCACGGCTTGCTCGGCAAGGACTGCTTGTTGCCCACCAGGTCTCCTACTCGTGCATCACCACCGTCTGGAGTCCGAAACCGCTTCAGGCCGGCAACAGCACCGAGTCGATGACGTGGATGACGCCGTTGGTGCACTCGATGTCGGTCTTCACGACGTTCGACAGGCCATTGAGCTTGACGCCGTGGCCGGTGCCGATCGAAACGACTGCGCCGTTGACGGTCTTGGCCGACTGACCGTCCATCTTCATCACGTCGGCAGCCATCACCTTGCCTGCGATCACGTGGTAGGTGAGGATCGCGCCGAGCTTCGGAATGTCTTTCAGCAGGCTGTCGACCGTGCCGGCCGGCAGCTTGGCGAAGGCTTCGTCGGTGGGCGCGAAGACGGTGAACGGACCGGGGCCCTTGAGCGTGTCGACGAGATTTGCTGCCGTGAGGGCGGCGGCAAGCGTCTTGAAACTTCCAGCCGCAATGGCGGTGTCGACGATGTCGTGCATGATTTTCTTTCTCTGGCTTGAGTGAGTTCAGGGTGTTCTGAACGGGTTTTCGAAACGCTCGATCGCGTTCGACGGATAGCGCGAGCCGTCACGCTCAGGTGACGGCACACGCCAATTCGGGTGCGGTGTCGACTTGCTCGAACGACGCCGCCATGTGATCGGCGAGCTCGTCGCCGGAGTGCCAGGCCGCTTCCACGCCGCCACCGCCGAGCCAGTCGCCGCAGACGCCCAGGCCGAGCGACGAATTCCACCAGGCGTCGTCGCCATCGAAGCTCTCCTCGCAGTCGAAGGCGGGGCCGGCATGGCGCCAGTGATGGACGGCGGTGTGATGCCATCGCACGGCATTCGGGGCGCCGGTCGCAGCGGGCAGCTGGCGCGCCAGCGCCTGGCGCAGCTCGTCTCGCACGGCCTGGGGCTCGGCGCCCAGGTGGGCCGCGCTCCACGCGTCGGTCGCATGGGCCGTCCAGACGGCCAGGCCTGGTCGCCTCGAGCGCCCCGGAATCCGGTCGTTGCGCGACACCCAGGCGAGCGGGCCGCGATCGGGCTCGGCTGCATCCCACGGCCAGTCGACCTCGTCGGTGACGGCCATCAGCGTCCAGCACGACTCCATGCGCCGGGCGGCCAGCGCCGAGGCCCAGGCATCGTGATGTCCGGCGAGAAGCACCGCGGCCTGGGCGGGCGGCAGGGCCACCACGACATCGTGGAACGGTCCCGCCAGCGGGGCACCGTCGATGGCCACGTACCAGGTGCCGTCGACCGCGCGCTGGAGGCGCCGTACCGTCGCATTCAGGTGCAGGGTCGCCCCGGCAAGAAAGTGCGCGCAGAGCGCCGGCATGGACGGCGCCGCGACGAAGCAGGGCGCGATTTCCGACGATCTCGACGCGTGCACCATCGGCCGCCACTCGGCCGCGCAAGCGCGCGCCGCCGCTCGTTCCATCGCCGCCCGAAAGCGTGGCCGCACGGCCGTGAACGATTGCGCCCCGTGGTCGAAAGCGACCGGCTGCACGTCGCCCGCGGCGTCGAGCCATTCGGCACGCCGCGTCGCCATGCGGCCGCCGACGTTGCGCGACTTGTCGAACGCCGTCACCCGCACGCCCGCGACGCGCAGGCCGGCGGCACAGGCCGCACCGGCCATGCCGGCACCGACGATGGCGACGTGAATCCCGGCAGGATCGATCGTCATGCGTCGGACCTGTCGACGGATCGCGGCGCGGTGGCCGGACGCACGGCACGCCAGAGCGGGCGCAGCGCCAGGAACACGCGATACACGCCATCGAGGAGCAACGGCATCGGCCCCATCGAGGCCACGCGCCCGGCCCATGCCATGCGCGGCAATTCGAGCCACAGCAACGCGAACGCACGCATGCCGACGACAAGCTGGCCATCGGCTCGCCGGACATGAAAGCGCGCCATGGCGTCCCGAGTGGACAGGTCGCTTCCGAGCGAAGGCTCGGGGCAGGACGAGGCGTCGACCCAGACGCAGTTCTGGGCGCCGGTCTGGCGCCTGTACGCGGCGATCTCGCGCGAGCAGACCGGGCAGCCACCGTCGAAGTAGACAGTCAGCGATCCCGCGCCTGGCGTCGCAGCGGAATGGGGCATCGCGGGGGGAACGATCTCGGTAGGCACGGCTAAATCATAGGCAATGCCGTGTAAGCGAAACGCTGTCGTCATCGAATTCCCGCTGCTTCATGGGATAATTCCGTTTCAATACCGTATCAAGCAAAGGAAACCATGGGATCGATGCCGGCTGGTGAGCCTTCGAACGAGACGCCTGACGACGGTGCACCCGGCAGACGCTCGCTCTTTCGAAGCGGGACAGCAGCACGTCTGTCAGGTCTTTCTCCTGCCACGTTGCGCATCTGGGAACACCGCTACGGCGTGGTGTCGCCGCCCAGGTCGGCATCGGGCCAGAGGACATATTCGATGGATGATGTCCAGCGCCTGCGGCTGATCAAGCGGCTGACGCTGGAGGGTCATGCGATCGGAACGGTCGCCGGCTTGACGGTCGACGCGCTCTTGCGGTTGTCGTCGAACCCGCCGTCGTCCATGGCGCAGGGTCAGCGGGTCGTGGTCGTCGGCCCGACGCTGGCCCAGAAGCTCGAAGGGCGGCTGCGGCCGTCGGCGGCCATCGTGTTCCGCGACCTCGCCGAAGCGGAAAGCGGGCTCGCCGAATGCGGCGCCACGAATGTGCTGGTGGTCCACGTCGCGTCGCTGCACACGCCCGTGACCGAGCGCGTTCTGGCGTTACGGGCAAGCTTGCCCGCGCGCATGGTCATCGTCGTCTATTCGTTCGGCGCGGAACAGGCGGCCGATGCACTGCGCTCGGCGGGTGTGACGGTGCGCCGCGAGCCGGTGTCGGGGAACGAGCTGGCCAAGTTGATCGTGGCGTCGAGGCCGGCGCCGCCGCCCGACGCGGGCGCCATCAGGACCAGTCCCAGGCGCTACAGCGACTCGGAGCTGGTCTCGCTCGCGGAAATTCCGTCCAGGGTCGCGTGCGAGTGCCCTCGGCATCTGGCCGAGATCGTGACGCTGCTGGTGGGGTTCGAGAACTACAGCGCCGAGTGCGTCTCGCGTGGCCCGAAGGATGCCGAATTGCATCGGCATCTCCACGAGGTGACCAGCGTGGCCAGAACGATGTTCGAACAGGCGCTGGCGAGGGTGGTGGTCGAAGAAGACCTCGTGATCTAGTCGAGAAACACGGGCTCCGAGCCGAGCGTCAGCACGACATGGCCGCCGGTGACGGACGACGCAGCCAATCTTCTGCTCTGGGGGCGTTGGCAGCGGGGGCTGCGCTGGCCGCTGGGCCTGGGCGAGAAGCTGCCGCCTTTGCGGATGCTCCTGGTCCTGGACAACCTGGCGGGCCATCTTTCTTACACTCTGGTCAAGTGGCTCTTTGAGCACGGCATCATGCCTCTTTACACGCCGGTGGGTGGTTCGTGGCTGAACATGGCAGAGTCCGTCCAGCGTATCCTCAAACGCCGTGGCGTCGGTGACG
>CAZZVH010000071.1:0-11309 GCA_964657365.1 uncultured Burkholderiaceae bacterium | reverse complement strand
TTTTCCTGCGAGCGCGAGAAGGCGACGTCGCCCTGCTTGCCGATCCGGCCGATGACGGTGCGCTTCTCCGCGCCGGTGCCGCGCGCGCTCATCACGCAGGTGCGCCTCGTGCCGGCGAACGGACCGGCGATCGAGCCGGTGTTCGACAAGGACGACAAGGCCACCGAGCTCCGCGATGTGACGTTCCCGACGCCGCTGGCAGAAAATGCCGCCTACAGCGTCGCCATGCCCCCCGGCATGCAGGACAACGCCGGCCGGCCGCTCGCCAATGCGTCGAGCTTTCCCCTCCGGGTCGGCACGGGCGGAGCGCCGGCGATCGCCAAGTTCGCGGCGGCGCCGTTCGGCATCGTCGAGCGCAACGCCGATGCGATGCTGCCGGTGACCTTGCGACACGTGCAGCCTGATCTGCGGACGGGCGCCTCGGCCGCATCGGGCGCGGCAAGCCGGCCCACCGGGCAGATCCGCGACAAGATCCTCTCGAGCGACGCGGACATCCTCGCCTGGTACGCGAAGGTCCAGCGCTTCCATGAAACACGGCTGACGGCCCAGGAACTCGGCTACCCCGAGCGTGAGTGGAAGACGACCGAGGACAACCTCGACGACAAGGGCCGCAAGGTCCGGCGCGTCGTCGAGCGTGTCTTGCCGACGCGCGAGCTGTCCCTGCTCGACAAGGAAGCGGGCGTGAAGCGGCTCGACCTGCCGCAGCTCGACGGCGGCGATCCGCGTCCGTTCGAAGTGGTCGGCATTCCGCTCGCGGAGCCGGGCTACCACGTCGTCGAGATCGAATCGTTGCGGCTCGGCCAGGCGTTGCTCGACAAGCGTGCGCCGATGTACGTGCGCACCGGGGTCTTGGTCACCAATCTCGGCGTCCACTTCAAGCTCGGCCGGGAGAACAGCCTCGTCTGGGTGACGACGCTCGATCGCGGCAAGCCGGTCGATGGCGCGGCGGTGACGGTGAACGATTGCCGCGGCACGCCGCTGTGGAGCGGCTCGACCGATGCGAAGGGCATTGCCGTCGTGGCGCGCGCGCTCGACGCCGACATGGAGCACTGCCCCGCCGATGCCGGCTACTTCGTGACCGCGCGCAGCGCCGGGGCGAAGGGCGGCGGCAGCGACGTCGCCTTCGTCTTCAGCACCTGGCAGAAGGGCATCGAGGCCTGGCGCTTCAACGTGCCGACCGGCCGCGGCGCCGAGCCCGACCTGCGCGCCTCGACGGTGTTCGACCGCACCTTGTTCCGCGCCGGCGAGACCGTGTCGATGAAGCACTTCGTGCGCATCGAGACGATCGGCCAGCTCGCCAGGGTGCCGCCCGAGCGGCTGCCGACACGGGTGAAGATCGTGCACCAGGGAAGCGGGCAGGAGTTCGTGTTTCCCCTGCAGTGGGCGCCGAACGGCAGCGCGGTGACGACCTGGAACATCCCGCCTTCGGCCAAGCTCGGCCAGTACGACGTCGTGCTCGAGCGCGTTCCGCCGGCGGGTGCGAAGCCGGCCGCCAGCAGCAGCGAAGACGCCGACAACGAATCGGGCAGCCACGAACGCACCTGGACCTCCGGCAACTTCCGCGTCGAGGAATACCGGCTGCCGCTCGTCGATGCGCGGGTGAGCGGGCCCAAGGCGGCGGTCGTGGCGCCGAAGAGCGTGGCCGTCGCGGTGCAGATGAACTATTTCTCCGGCGGCCCGATGATCGCGGCCGCACTCAAGGCGTCGGCGCTCCTGAAAGCGCGCTTCCCGAGGTTCGAAGGCTTCGACGAGTACTCGTTCGAGCCGCCCCGCGATCCGAAGAAATCGGAGCAGCAGACCGAGGAGAGCGAGGAAGACAGCGACGCCGTCGCGCCCGACGGCAAGATCGTCGCCGACAAGCTGGCGCTGGCCACCGACAAGGCCGGCGCCGCCACCTTCACGCTCGACGGCCTGCCGACGATCACGCGGCCGATGGAGATCGATGCCGAGGTCGGCTTCTTCGATCCGAACGGCGAGACGCAGACCGTCGCCACGCGCATCGACGTCTGGCCGAGCGCCGTCGTGCTCGGCATCAAGGCCGGCTCGTGGGCCAGCAATCGCGGCCACTCGAAGTTCACGGTCGTCGCGCTCGACACGGCCGGCAAGCCGTTGAAGGGGCAGGCCATCGCCGTGCGCGGCCGCCTCAGCCAGACGCTGACCACCAGGAAGCGCATCGTCGGCGGCTTCTACGCCTACGACAACCGCACCGAGGTGAAGGATCTCGGCGCGCTCTGTTCCGGCACGACCGACGACAAGGGCCTGCTCGCCTGCGACGCCACGTTCGACAGCGCCGGCCAGGTCGAGGTCATCGCCGAAGCGAAGGACGCGCAAGGCCATGCCGCGGTCGCCGCCGCGGGCATCTGGATCACGAAGCAGGGCGAGCTCTGGTTCTCGCAGGACAACGACGACCGCATCGACGTCCTGCCCGAGAAGAAGCGCTACGAGCCGGGCGAGACCGCGCGGCTGCAGGTGCGCATGCCGTTCCGCGAGGCCACCGCGCTGGTCTCGGTCGAGCGCGAAGGGATCATCGCGACGCAGGTCGTCACGCTGCGCGGCGACGACCCGACCGTGGAGCTGAAGATCGAGCCCGGCTGGGGTCCGAACGTCTACGTGAGCGTGCTCGCGCTGCGCGGCCGCATCCGCGAGACGCCGTGGTATTCCCTCTTCACCTGGGGCTGGAAGGAGCCGCTCTCGTGGTGGCACAGCTTCTGGGGCGACAGCAAGGACTACCAGGCGCCGACGGCGATGATCGATCTCGCCAAGCCGGCGTTCAAGCTCGGCGTCGCCGCCATCAAGGTGAACGCGGCCGCCAACACGCTGCAGGTCAGCGTCACCGCCGACAAGCCGCAGTACACGGTGCGTCAGAAGGCGCTGGCGCACATCCGCGTCACGCAGTCCGGCAAGCCGGTGGCCAGTGCCGACGTCACGTTCGCCGCCGTCGACGAAGGCCTGCTGGCGTTGCGCGACAACGACTCGTGGGACCTGTTCGACGCGATGATCAAGGAGCGCGCCTGGGGCGTCGAGACGAGCACGGCGCAGAGCGAGATCATCGGCCGGCGTCACTACGGTCGCAAGGCCGTGGCGGCCGGTGGCGGCGGCGGCCGCGGCGCCACGCGCGAGCTGTTCGACACGTTGCTGGTCTGGAAGGCGACCGTGCCGCTCGATGCCAACGGCGAGGCGACCGTCGAGGTTCCGCTGAACGACTCGCTGACGAGCTTCCGCTTCGTGGCGGTGGCCGCCGACGGCGTGCTGCGCTTCGGCACCGGCAGCACCAGCGTCCGCGTCTCGCAGGACCTGCAGTTGCTCGCCGGCCTGCCACCGCTCGTGCGCGACGGCGACCGGTTCATCGCCATGGTCACCTTGCGCAACACGACGCAGCGCGAGATGAAGGTGCACGCGACGCTGCAGGGAACGGCGAACCTGCCCGGCCCGAACAGCGCGGCAGGCAACCCGGGCCCGGACATCGTCCACGTGCCGATGGCGCTGCCGGCGCAGGACGTGACCGTCGCGGCCGGCGCGGCGAAGGAGCTCGTCTGGCCGGTCGACGTTCCGGCCGACGCCTTCAGCATCACCTGGGAAGCGGGGGCCGAGGAGGCGAACGCGAAGGACCGGCTGAAGGTGACGCAGCTCGTCGCCGCCGCGGTGCCGGTGCGGGTGCTGCAGGCCACGCTGGCGCAGGTGGACGGCAGCTTCTCGTTGCCGGTCGCCGCGCCTGCCGATGCGCTGCCGGCCAGCGGCGTGAAGCGTGGCGGCCTCGCGGTCGCCCTGCAGCCGAAGCTCACCGGCGCGTTGCCCGGCATGCGTCGCTTCTTCGCGACCTACCCGTTCATCTGCCTCGAGCAGAAGACGTCGAAGTCGGTCGGCCTGAAAGACGCGCAGCTCTGGGCCGGCATCGCCAACACGCTGCCGACCTATCTCGACAGCGACGGCCTCGCCAGCTACTTCCCGCCGCGCGAGGGCGATGCCGCCAGCGGCAGCGACACGCTGACGGCCTATGTGCTGGCGGCGACCGACGAGGCCGGCTTCGAGCTGCCGGCCGCGCCGCGCGACGCCATGCTCTCGGGCCTGACCGCCTTCGTCGAGGGCCGGATCCAGCGCAAGTTCTGGTCGCCGCGCGCCGACCTCGACGTGCGCAAGCTCCGCGCCATCGAGGCGCTCTCGCGCTACGGCAAGGCGGAGCCGAAGATGCTCGGCTCGATCAACCTGACGCCGAACCTCTGGCCGACCGCGGCGGTGATCGACTGGCTCCGGATCCTGAAGCGCGTCGACGGCATCGCCGATCGACCGGCGCGTCTCGCCGAAGCCAACCAGATCCTGCGCAGCCGGCTGACCTACAGCGGCACGACGCTGAAGTTCAGCAACGAGGACAGCGACTTCTGGTGGTGGCTGATGGACAGCGCCGATGCCAACGCGGCGCGCCTCATCCTCGCCGTGCTCGACGATCCGGCCTGGAAGGACGACCTGCCGAAGATGGTGGTGGGCTCGCTCTCGCGCCAGCGCGGCGGCGCCTGGCTGACGACCACCGCCAACCTCTGGGGCTCGCTTGCGCTCGACAAGTTCTCGGCGAAGTTCGAGAGCGTGCCGATCGCCGGCCGGACGACGGCGGCCGTCGATGCAGGCGCGCGCCAGGTCGTCGTCGACTGGGCGAAGCAGGCCGACGGCGGCTCGCTGGTGGTGCCCTGGCCGGCCGGCAACGGCACGCTCGTCGTCGCGCAGGACGGCACGGGCAAGCCGTGGCTCACCGTGCAGAGCCTGGCCGCGATTCCGCTGAAGGCGCCGTTCTCGTCCGGCTACACCGTCTCGCGCAGCGTCGTCGCCGTCGAGCAGAAGGACAAGGGCCACTGGTCGCGCGGCGACGTGATGAAGGTGCACCTCGAGATCGACGCGCAGGCCGACATGACCTGGGTCGTCGTCAGCGATCCGGTGCCGGGCGGCGCGACCGTGCTCGGCAGCGGTCTCGGCCGCGATTCGCAGCTCGCGACCCGCGGCGAGAAGCGGGCCGGCAACGCCTGGCCGGCCTTCGAGGAACGCAGCTTCGAGGCCTACCGCAGCTACTTCGACTACATGCCGCGCGGCAAGCACGTCATCGAGTACACGGTGCGGCTCAACAACCCCGGCCGCTTCGCGCTGCCGCCGACGCGGGTCGAGGCGATGTACGCGCCGGATGCATTCGGCGAAGCGCCGAACGCTGCGGTCGAGGTGGCACCGTGAGGCGAGTCGCCGGCGCGCTGGCGGCCGCCCTCGTGCTCGCGTTCGCGTCCGCCTCGCCGGCGAGCGCGGCCGACGTGCCGAGTTTTGTCCAGGTCAGGGCGGCGCATCGCCCGTCCGACGTGACGCTGCTCGATCGCCACGGCGTGCCGGTCCAGACCGTGCGCGTCGACACCAGCGTGCGGCGGCTCGCCTGGGTGCCGCTCGCCGACATGTCGCCGGCCCTTCTCACGGCGATCGTCCTGAGCGAGGACAAGCGCTTCTGGGAGCACGGCGGCGTCGACTGGAGCGCCGCGGCGCGCAGCGCCTGGGCCAATCTCTTCAACACCCGCACGCGCGGCGCGTCGACCCTGACGATGCAGCTCGCCGGCCTGATCGACGACGGCCTGGCCCGCCCCACCGGCGGCCGCAGCGTCGCGCAGAAGCTCGGCCAGGTCGTGCTCGCGGCGCGGCTCGAGGCCGGCTGGAAGAAGAGCGAGATCCTCGAGGCGTATCTGAACTCGGTGCCGTACCGTGGCGAGATCGTCGGCATCGACGCGCTCTCGCAGACGCTGTTCGAGAAGCACGCCAGCGGCCTCGACACGCAGGAGGCGGCCATCGCCGCTGCCCTCGTGCGCAGCCCGAATGCGAAGCCGGCGGCGGTCGCCGAGCGCGCCTGCGGCGTCCTGCAACTGCAGAAGCTGTCCTGCACCGGCGTCGTCGGCCTGGCCGAGACGGCGCTGGCACGGCGCGGCGGCGCGCCGCTCGGCGAACAGCTCGCACCGCACTTCGCGCGGCAGGTCGTCGACCCGCACGGGCCGTCGAGCCAGGCGAGCACGCTCGACGCGCCATTGCAACGCCTCGCCAACGTCACGCTCCGCCGCCAGCTCGCCGAGCTCGGCGGCCGCAACGTGGAAGACGGCGCGGTCGTGGTCTTCGACAACGCCAGCGGCGATGTGCTGGCTTGGGTCGGCTCGAGCGGGCCGCTTTCGGCCGCCGGCGATGTCGACGGCGTGCTGTCGCGACGCCAGCCCGGCTCGGCCCTGAAGCCGTTCGTCTACGAGCTCGCGTTCGAGAAGCGGCTGATCACGCCGGCGACCCTGATCGACGATTCGCCGGCGCAGATCGCCACCGGTGGCGGCCTGTACTTGCCGCAAAACTACGACCACGAATGGAAAGGCTTCGTCAGCGCCCGCACCGCGCTCGGCGCGAGCCTGAACGTGCCGGCCGTGCGCGTCGCGACGATGACAGGCACCGACGCGCTGCACGCGCGCCTGCAGGCGCTCGGCTTCGCGCTGCCGGAAAGCGCCGGCTGGTACGGCGCGTCGCTCGCGCTCGGCAGCGCCGACGTGACCCTGCTCGCACTGACCAACGCCTACCGCGCCCTCGCCAACGGCGGCGTCTATTCGCTGCCGCGCACCGCGCCGTCGCAACCGCCGCCGCGTCGCAGCCGCGTCGCCGACCCGGCCGCGGTGTATCTGGTTACCGACATCCTGGCCGACAACAACGCGCGGGCCCGCACCTTCGGCATGGCGAGCGCCCTGGCGACGCGCGGCTTCGCGGCGGTCAAGACCGGCACGAGCAAGGACATGCGCGACAACTGGTGCGTCGGCTTCACCGACCGCTACACGATCGGCGTCTGGGTCGGCAACGCCAGCGGTGAGGCGATGCACGACGTCAGCGGCGTCAGCGGCGCGGCGCCGGTCTGGCATGCGCTCTTGGCGGCGCTGCAGGCGCAGGGACGGTCGCTCGCACCGACGGCGCCGGCCGGTGTCGTGCGGGTGCACGTCGCCTTCGATTCCGGCAAGGAGGCCAGCCGCGACGAAGTCTTCCTCGCCGGCACGTCGCGTGCCGTGCAGCGCGCGACGGCCGAGGTGTCGGGCGAGCAGCGCTTCGGCATCGTCAGCCCGCGCGACGGCAGCATCTTCGCGGTCGATCCCGACATTCCGCCGGCGGCGCAGCGCATCACCTTCGAAGGCGAGCGCGGCCGGTGGGTGCTCGACGGCAGGGTGCTCGGCACCGCCGATCGGTTCCGCTGGGCGCCGTGGCCGGGGCGGCACCACCTGGTGCTGCTCGGCCGCGACAGCCAGCCGCTGCAGAGCGTCGCCTTCGAGGTGCGCGGCGCCAGCGTGAAGCCGGCTCCCTCCGCCAGCGCTGCCGCTACTGGACCTTCGGCCGTCGATCGAACATCCGCTCCATCGCCGCGTCGATGACGAGGCCGAAGAAGCTGTAGAGCAGCGAGCCGATCAGCGCCGCGCCGAAGCCGGCGACGTGGAATCCGTCGAGCAGCGCCGACGCCACGGAGAACATCAGCGCGTTGATCACGAACAGGAAGAGGCCGAGCGTGAGCAGCGTCACCGGCAAGGTCAGCAGCACCAGGATCGGCCGCAGCAAGGTGTTGAGCAAACCCAGCACGAGGGCCGCGATCATCGCCGCGCCGAAGCTCGAGACGCTCACGCCGATGCCGACTTGCGCGACGAGAAGCAGAGCTGCGGCGAGCAGCAACCAGCGGATGACGATCTTCATTCGGCGAAGCATAGCGACTGCAGAGGCGCCCGACATGACGCGTGCTTGCGACAAAAGCGCATCCGCCCTCGAAAGAATGCGTGTTCTCCGACTGAATACCGCTTCTCACTCTCCTATACAGGCAGTACTATTCGCACCGCGCGGATGCAGGAGAAAAGAAGGCCCATGCGGCTTTCACCCACTCCGAGCACATCAACCAACCACTTGATGGAGAGAATCAATATGGCAACTGCGAAGAAAGCGGCAAAGAAAGCCCCGGCGAAGAAAGCTGCACCGGCCAAGAAGGCCGTGGCGAAGAAGGCCGCGCCGGCCAAGAAGGCAGCAGCGAAGAAGGTCCCCGCCAAGAAGCGGACCCCGAACGCGGCCTTCATGAAGGCGATGACGCCCAGCCCGGCGCTCGCCGCGATCATCGGCGACAAGCCGATTCCGCGGACCGAGGTGACCAAGAAGGTCTGGGAGTACATCAAGAAGCACAGCCTGCAGGACGCGGCCAAGCGGACGATGATCAACGCCGATGCCAAGCTGAAGGAAATCTTCAAGAAGGCGCAAGTCTCGATGTTCGAGATGACGAAGCTGATCAACAACCACCTGAGCTGAGTTCTTTCAGCCCATGAAAAAGCCGGCGCGAGCCGGCTTTTTTCTTGGCCGGTGCGCCTGCGATGGAGCGGGCTCGACGGTTTCCCCGCGTAGGAAACACGACGCTCCGGGCGGTGGTGTCGTCCGACGCAGCGCGTCGCGTCCCCCCTGGATACTGCGTCCGCCCGACATCGGGTCAACAAGGGGACAACATGCAGATCAAGACATCGACTTCCATCGCCAAGGCCGTGGCACTGTGCTGCGGCGCACTGCTGTTCTGCGGATCGGCCAGCGCCGCCGGAGACAAGGACGCCTACGAACAGGCCAAGACCGCCTCCAAGGCGACCTACGACGCCGACAAGAAAGCGTGCGATCCGATGAAGGGCAATGCCAAGGACATCTGCGTCGCCGAAGCCAAGGCCAAGCAGACGCGGACCGAGATGACGGCCGAGGCGGCCTGGAAGGACACGCCCAAGGCGCACGAGCACGCGACCCACGAGATCGCAGAAGCCGACTACAAGGTCGCCAAGGAGCGCTGCGACGACAAGGCCGGCAACGACAAGGACGTCTGCGTCAAGGAAGCCAAGGCAGCGATGACGAAGACAGAGGCCGATGCGAAGGCCGCGATGAAGTCCACCGACGCCCACATGGACGCGTCGAAGGACAAGCGCGACGCCGACTACAAGGTGGCGGCCGAGAAGTGCGACGCTCTCGCCGGTGATCCGAAGGCGGCCTGCGTGGCCAATGCCAAGGCGAAGTACGGAAAGTGATGCATCGGGCTGGCGCCCGGTGCGGCGCCAGCCTCAGCCGGCGGTGAGGCGCCGCTCGACGAAATCGAGGCGATCCTGGCCCCAGAACAGCTCGCCATCGATCGCGTAGGTGGGCGCGCCGAACACGCCGGCATCGATGGCGCGCTGCGAGTCGGCCTCGTAGCGCTCGTGCACGGCCTGCGACTGCGAGTCTTCCAGGCGGCGTGCTGCCAGCCCGTTCTCCGCGAGCATCGCCTGCAGCACCGACGGGTCGGCGATGTTGCGCTGCTCGGCCCAGACGCCACGCATGATCGCGCCGGCGATCGTCATGGCCGCGTCGCTGCCATCCATGCGGTCGACGGCGATGATGAGGAGCGCCGCGTCGTTGCCGTTGACCGGGAAGTAGCGCGGCTGCGGATGGAGCGGCCGGTCGAGGAAGGCGCTGAACCGCGCCAGGTCGGTCAGGCGATACGACTGGCGCTGCGGCGCGCGCTTGGCCAGCGGCAGGCCGCCCGAGACCGGGAAGACGCGGCCGAGATCGACCGGCAGCACGTTGATCGTCGCGCCGGCCGCCTTCGCCATCGCGGCGAAGCGTTCGTGGCCGAGATAGGACCACGGCGACGGCGGTGCGAAGTAGTAGTCGACGGCGAGGGCCATGCTTGTCTCCTGGAAGGGAGGGCGGAGTCTAGGCGGTGACGCGGACGGCCGTCATCCGTGCGACTACTCAAGCCGCCAGCAGCGGCGCCAGGTACCGGCCGGTGAAGCTGTCGGCGCTCGCCGCCACCTGCTCCGGCGTGCCGAACGCGACCACCGTGCCTCCGCCCGAGCCCCCTTCGGGGCCCATGTCGACGACCCAGTCGGCAGTCTTGATGACGTCGAGGTTGTGCTCGATGACGACGATGGTGTTGCCCGCGTCGCGGAGCTGCTGCAGCACCTTCAGCAGCAGGTCTATGTCGGCGAAGTGCAGCCCGGTGGTCGGCTCGTCGAGGATGTAGAGCGTGCGGCCCGTGTCGCGCTTGCTCAGCTCGAGCGCCAGCTTGACGCGCTGCGCCTCGCCACCGGAGAGCGTGGTCGCGCTCTGGCCGAGCCGGATGTAGCCGAGGCCGACGTCGAGCAGCGTCTGCAGTTTCCGCGCGATGTTCGGCACGGCGCTGAAGTAGCCGTGCGCGTCTTCCACCGTGAGGTTCAGCACCTCGGTGATGTTCCTGCCCTTGTAGAGCACCTCGAGCGTCTCGCGGTTGTAGCGCCGGCCGTGGCAGACGTCGCAGGGCACGTAGACGTCGGGCAGGAAATGCATCTCGACCTTGATCACGCCGTCCCCCTGGCAGGCCTCGCAGCGGCCGCCGGCGACGTTGAACGAGAAGCGGCCCGGCCCGTAGCCGCGCTCGCGCGCCGTCGGCACCTCGGCGAACAGCTCGCGGATCGGCGTGAACAGGCCGGTGTAGGTGGCTGGGTTCGAGCGCGGCGTGCGGCCGATCGGCGACTGGTCGACGCTGATCACCTTGTCGAAGTTGTCGAGGCCGGTGATCGTGTCGTGCGCTTCGGGCTCGGCGTGGCTGTTGTAGAGATGCTTGGCGACAGCCGCGTACAGCGTGTCGTTGACCAGCGTCGACTTGCCCGAGCCGGAGACGCCCGTCACGCAGGTCAGCAGGCCGACCGGGAACGCGGCGTCGACCCCGCGCAAATTGTTGCCGCGCGCACCGGTGATGCGCAGCCACTCGGTGTCGGCGGGCGCGGGCCGCCGTTCCGGCACCGCGATCCGCAGCGTGCCCGAGAGGTAGCGGCCGGTCAGCGATTCCGGCGCCGCCGCCACTTCCTCCGGCGTGCCTTCGGCCATCACCTGGCCGCCATGGACGCCGGCGCCCGGGCCCATGTCGATGACGTGATCGGCGGCGCGGATCGCTTCCTCGTCGTGCTCCACCACGAGCACGCTGTTGCCGAGATCGCGCAAGTGGCGCAGCGTGCCGATCAGGCGTTCGTTGTCGCGCTGGTGCAGGCCGATCGACGGCTCGTCGAGCACGTACATCACGCCGGTCAGGCCCGAGCCGATCTGCGAGGCCAGGCGGATGCGCTGCGCTTCGCCGCCCGAGAGCGTGTCGGCGCTGCGGTCGAGGCTCAGGTAGTTGAGGCCGACGTCGTTCAGGAACTTGAGCCGGGCGCAGATCTCGCGGATCACCTTGTCGGCGATCTCGGCCTTGGCGCCCTGCATGGTCAGGCGCCTGAACCAGTCGAGGCTGTCGCGCAGCGTGAAATGCTCGAGGCGGTAGATCG
>CAZZVH010000070.1:0-11349 GCA_964657365.1 uncultured Burkholderiaceae bacterium | reverse complement strand
GCGCAACGTGTCAACGATGCCGCCAGGTCGGGCGACCCGCAACGCGGTGGCAATCCGGCGCGCCGGATCGACCCTCCGCCGCGCAACGTCGATGCGGCACCGCGATCCGTCGAATCGCCGCAGCGCCCGGTCGACGTGCCGCGCGCGGACGTGCCGAGGCCCGGGGCGCCGCAGGTTCGCGCCGCGGAGCCTCCGCGCGCTGCCGATGTGCCGCGGGTCGTTCCGGCCGAGACGGTCCGCCCGGCAACCCCGAACCCCGGGGCCGCCCGGCCCGAGGCGGTGCCGCGCCGCGACGAGAAGCGCGGCAACGACAAGAAGGAAGAGAAGCCCTGACGGCCCGAACGCGGCTGCCGCCCCGACTCGCGAGAGGTCGGGGCGCGAGCTGGTCGCGCGTTACTTGAGCAGGGGCTCGAGCACCGGCCACACGTTGGCGAGGATGGTCGGGTGGGCGATGGCCAGCGGGTGGATGCGGTCTGCCTGGAACAGCGAGTCGGCTTGCGGCACGTCGGCCACGCCCCTCAGCAGGAAGGGGACCAGCGCCGTGCCCTCGCGCTTCGAGACGCCGGCGAAGATCGCCGCGAATCGCTCGCCGTAGTCGCGCCCGTAGTTGGCCGGTAGCTGCATGCCCAGGATGACGACGCGGGCGCCGCCGGCCTTGGCCAGCCGCGTCATGGCCTCGAGGTTCTGACGCGTCGTGTCGACGGGCAGGCCGCGCAGCGCGTCGTTGCCGCCCAGCTCGAGCAGGACGATCTGCGGGTGGTGCTGTGTCAGCAGCGCAGGCAGGCGGGCCAGGCCACCGGCGGTGGTGTCGCCGCTGATGCTGGCGTTGACGACGGCGTCGGCGGCGTGCGCTTGCGCCAGGCGCTGCTGGAGGAGGGCGACCCAGCCGGTGCCGCGCTGCAATCCGTACTCCGCCGACAGGCTGTCGCCGACCACGAGGATCGTCTGCGGCCGCGATCCGACGGCGCCGAACGAGGGCATCGCGCCGGCGCCCAGGCCCGCGGCGACCAGCGCGCTACAGTGCTTCAGCCAGCGGCGGCGTGCCGGTGCGATCACCACGGAATTTCCAGCGTCAGACATGTCCTCACCCATCATCGCCGTCGACCATGTGACCAAGCGCGTGCGCGACTCGACCGGCACGCTGACGATTCTCCACGACATCGATTTCACCCTGGCGGCAGAACGCTCGGTCGCCATCGTCGGCGCGTCGGGTTCGGGCAAGAGCACTTTGCTGGCGATCATCGCCGGGCTGGACACGCCCACCGAGGGCACCGTCCGGCTCGCGGGCACCGACCTGTTCGCGATCGACGAGGACGCGCGGGCCCAGGTGCGCGCCGATAAGCTCGGCTTCGTGTTCCAGAGCTTCCAGCTGCTCGGCAACCTCAACGCACTCGAGAACGTGATGCTGCCGCTCGAGCTGCAAGGCCGCGCCGACGCACGCGTGCTGGCGACCGAAATGCTGAAGCGGGTCGGCCTCGGCGAGCGGCTGCGCCACTACCCCCGCGTGCTTTCGGGAGGCGAGCAACAGCGCGTCGCCCTGGCGCGCGCCTTCGTCGTGCGCCCGGCGCTGCTGCTGGCGGACGAGCCCACCGGCAGCCTCGACTTCGCCACCGGCGAGACGGTGATGGCGCTGATGTTCGAGCTGAACCGCGAGACCGGAACGACACTCGTGCTGGTGACGCACGATCCGGCCATCGCTGCGCGCTGCGATCAGCAGCTGCGCATCGAGGCCGGCAGGATCAGTTCGCCGTGAACTTGTAGTCGGTCTTGGCCTTGGCCTTGAGCTCGTCGCGGAAGGCGGCTGCCTTCTGCTGTGCCAGGCGCTGCTGGATCTGCGGCTTGACTTCGGCCAGCGGCGGGAACTTCGCGTCGCGCGTGTCCTCGAGCTTGATGATGTGATAGCCGAACTGCGTCTTCACCGGCACGTCGGTGTATTCGCCTTTCTTCAGCTTGACCATCGCCGCCGAGAACTCGGGAACGTAGGCCGACGGACTGGCGAAATCGAGATCGCCGCCCTTTTCGGCGGAGCCGGTGTCCTTCGAGTTCTTCTTCGCGAGGTCCTCGAACTTCGCGCCGGCCTTGAGCTGTCCGATGATCGCCTTGGCGTCTTCTTCCTTGTCGACCAGGATGTGGCGCGCACGGTATTCGGTGCCGCTCGACTGGGCCTTGAACTTGTCGTACTCGGCCTGGATCTCGGCGTCGGACACGGCGGACTTCTTGTCGACGTCGGCGCCCAGCATGCCGATCAGGATGCTCTGGCGGGCGAGCTCCATCTGCTGCTTGTACTCGGTGCTCGCGGCGAGGCCGCGGCGCTCGGCTTCCTGCGTCAGGATCTCGTCGGTGACGACCTTGTCGTTGACCAGCTTGTTGATGTCGGGCGGCAGTTGCTGGTTGCGGGCGGCGGCCTGCTTCTGGACCTGGGCGATGATCGCGTCGGCGCGCGCCTTGGGAACGGGCTTGCCGTTGACGACGGCGATGTTCTGGGCCTGTGCGGCGAACGGGGCCAGGCACACGGCCGTGGCAGCGGCCAGCACAGCGCTGGCGGCAATGGAACGCATCTTCATTGAATTGAGCCTTTCGGGCTGGACGGTTAGTTGGGCCGCCGTGCCGAGTCGCCGGGGGGACGCCCGCAAATGGGTGTCATGTTTCTTCCGGGACGCGGGCGTCGATGGCGAGGGCGTGGATTCCACGCACCATCAGGGAGTGCAGGGAATCATATACGAGGCGGTGCCGGGCGACCCGGCCCAGGCCTTCGAAGCGCCGGCTGGCGATACGCACGGTGAAATGACGGCCTTCGCTGGCGCCGGCATGACCGGCGTGCAGGTGGCTGTCGTCGTCGACTTCCAGCGACGTCGGCTCGAGCGTTTCGCGCAACAGTCCCTCGATGTCGGCTGCGGACACGCTCATGCCCGCTCCTCGCGAGCGGCGGACCTGCCCGCGGCGTCGGGCGGCTCGTCGATGACCTTGGCGTGGCGCGCCACCGCGAAGCCCTGCACCAGCATGAACACAAGCATGAATCCGGTCAGGCCGAACACCTTGAACGTGGCCCAGGTGGACGTGGAGAAGTTGTAGGCGACATAGAGATTGACGACGCCCATGACGCCGAAGAAGACGACCCAGGCGAGATTGAGGCGCCACCAGATCGCTTCGGGCATCTCGATCTGCTCGCCGAGCACCGACTTCAGCAGGTTCTTGTGGAACAGCGATTGGCTGAGCCAGAACACGATGCCCGTCGCCCAATAAAGCACGCTCGGCTTCCACTTGATGAAGGTCGGGTTGTGGAACCAGATCGTCGCGCCGCCGAGCACGGTGACCACGGCGAAGGTGACCCACAGCATCGTGTCGATCTTGCGCCGGGCAGCCAGGAACAGCGCGATCTGCACGCCTGTCGCGACGATGACGACGGCGGTGGCGAGCAGCACCGGTGCCTCGCCGGGTCCCACGACACCGCCGGAGACCATGAATCCGAAGTGCTCGGTGGCGAACCGCGCGGCGGCGTCGGCATGGCCATCGGCGACACGGAAGGCGATGAAGAACAGGACGATCGGCAGGAAGTCGAACAGGAACTTCATGGCGCGCGACGCGCGAGCCGCGGGGCGACGGCGGGCATGGCTGAATGCATGGGGGCGGAGTGTAGTCAGGGCGGCACGGCGATGGGGGCGAGGGTCTTGGCCGTCCGACGGTCGGTCGGACGCGCCCCGAGCGAGCTTCGGGGTAGTCCCTGTAACTGTCGCTGCGCCAACTCCGTAACCTTGCGCCGGTTCACCTTGACGCTGGAGACAACATGACCACAACGCATCACGCCGCCTCGACGCGGATCGCCAGGCTGTGCATCGGCGCCCTGCTCGTCGGCAGCGCCACCGCGGCCATGGCCCAGGGCAAGGCGGCTGCGAAACCGTTGCAGGGCCAGACGGTCAAGATCGCCTGGATCGATCCGCTGTCCGGCCTGATGGCGCCGGTCGGCAACAACCAGCTCAACAGCTGGAAGTTCGAAGTCGACAAGTTCAACCAGAACAACCCGGCCGGCGTCACGTTCGAAGTGTTCGGCATCGACAACAAGCTCTCGCCGACCGAGACGCTCAATGCGCTGAAGTCGGCCACCGACCAGGGCGTGCGCTACGTCGTGCAGGGCAACGGATCGTCGGCGGGGCTGGCGCTCATCGACGGCGTCAACAAGTACAACGAGCGCAATCCGGGCAAGGAGGTCATCTACCTGAACGAGGCGGCGGTCGACCCCGACATGACCAACAGCAAGTGCAGCTTCTGGCACTTCCGCTTCGACGCCGACACGACGATGAAGATGGAAGCCATGTCGTCCTACATCAAGGACCAGAAAGACGTCCACAAGGTCTACATCCTCGGCCAGAACTATTCGCACGGCATGCAGGTGGCGAAGTTCGCGAAGGAAGACCTGAAGAGGAAGCGTCCCGACATCGAGATCGTCGGCGAAGACCTGCACCCGATCGCCCAGGTGCGCGATTTCGCTCCCTACATCGCCAAGATCAAGGCCTCCGGCGCCGACACCGTCATCACCGGCAACTGGGGCTCCGACCTGACGCTGCTGATCAAGGCGGCGGTCGAAGGCGGCTACACGGGCAAGTTCTACACCTACTACGCCGGCGTCACGGGCACGCCCACCGCCCTCGGCACCAACGGTGCGGGCAAGGTCTACCAGGTCGCCTATTCGCACTACAACATGGGCGGCCAGATGGACAAGGACATGGCCGAGTTCAAGGCCAAGTACAAGGACGACATGTACACGGGGTCGATCATCCGCATCCTCGAGGCGCTGTCGATCTCGATGGCCAACGCGAAGTCCACCGATCCGGTCAAGGTCGCCTTCGCGATGGAAGGCCTGAAGTGGAAGAGCGAATTCGGCGGCGACGTCGAGATGCGCAAGACCGATCACCAGCTGCAGCAGCCGCTCTTCATGACCGTGTGGCAGAAGGCCGACGCGAAGTATCCCTACAGTCCCGAGAACACCGGCATGACGCTCGCTCCGGTGGCCGAGTATCCGAACTACGTGTCGAGCACGCCGACGAGCTGCCAGATGAAACGGCCGTCGGCCTCCTGACCATTCGTCGTATTCTCGTCAGGCACGGGGCCCGAGCGCTGGACACTCGGGCCTTTTTTCTTTGCCCAGGGCGCCGATGCCCGAGGCGCGAACATCGCAGGGTCGATGGAATTCTTCACCATCTCGATGCTGAACGGCTTGAGCTACGGGCTCCTGTTGTTCATGCTGAGCTCCGGGCTCACGCTCATCTTCAGCATGATGGGCGTGCTCAATTTCGCCCACGCCAGCTTCTACATGATCGGGGCGTACATCGCCTATTCGATCGCCAAGGTGACCGGTTTCTGGCCGGGTCTGGTGATCGCGCCGCTCGTGGTCGGCACCATCGGTGCGCTGTTCGAGCGGCTCTGCCTGCGCCGGGTCCACAAGTACGGGCACGTGCCCGAGCTGCTCATCACCTTCGGCATCTCCTTCGTCATCATCGAGCTGGTGCTTCTGGTCTGGGGCCGGACCGCCGTCGAGTTCGCGCCACCTGAGATCCTGCGCGGGCCGGCGTTCACGATCGTCAACTCGTCGATCAGCGGGCTGCACGTGGTGGCGGGCGCAGCGCCGGCAGCGATGTGCACGGCAGCCGACGCGGCGGTCCGCATCGTCTGCTCGCCGTTCCCGGCGACGCGCGGCTTCATGATGCTGGTGGCGCTGGCGATGCTGGTCGCGCTCTGGCTCCTGCTGACGCGCACCCGCGTCGGCCTCGTCATCCAGAGCGCGCTGACCCACCCCGAGATGGTCGAGTCGCTCGGCCACAACGTGCCGCGCGTCTTCATGCTGGTGTTCGGTGCGGGTGCGGCGCTGGCCGGGCTGGCCGGCGTGATCGGCGGCATCACGTTCGTGACCGAGCCGGCGATGGCTGCGACGGTCGGCTCCGTGATCTTCGTCGTCGTCGTCGTCGGCGGTCTCGGTTCGCTCGCGGGCGCGTTCGTCGCCTCGTTGCTGATCGGCATCGTCCAGACCTTCGCGATCGCCTTCGACTATTCGCTGCTGAGCGCGGTGCACGCGCTCGGCATTCCGATCTCGTCGGGTCTCGCCGATCATTCGCTGCTCAAGCTGACGATCTCGCAGGTGGCGCCGATCCTTCCCTATCTGTTCCTCGTCCTGATCCTCATCTTCCGGCCCAAGGGCCTGCTCGGCACGCGCGAGGGCTGATGGACACGGCCAGCCACGCCCCCGTTCCGGCCAGTGCTCCTGTCGCAGTGGCTGTCCCGGTGCCGACGGACGCGGCCACCCCGCCGCCGGCGCGCCGCCGCGTCGACACGGCGCGGCTGCTCGTGTGGAGTGGCTATGCGCTGATTCTCGCGGTCGCCCCGCTGGTTTTCCGCAGCAGCCTCGAGCAGTCGGTGCTGACGCAGATCGGCGTCGCCATCGTCGCCTGCCTCTCCTACAACATGCTGCTGGGGCAGGGCGGCATGCTCAGCTTCGGCCACGCGGTCTACACGGGCCTCGGCAGCTTCGTCGCCGTGCATGCCATGCTCGGCGTCGCCGACCGGTCGTTGCCGATCCCGATGGGTCTCGTGCCGATCGTCGGCGGGCTCGCCGGGATGTTCTTCGCGCTGCTGCTCGGCTATGTGACCACCAAGAAGGCGGGAACGCCGTTCGCGATGATCACGCTCGGCCTCGGCGAGCTGGTGGCGGCGATGGTGCTGATGGTTCCGGAATTCTTCGGCGGCGAGGGCGGGATTTCCGCGAACCGGACGGCGGGCAGCCCGTTCCTCGGCATCACCTACGGCCCGCAGATCCAGGTCTACTACCTGATCGCTGTGTACGCCTTCGCCTGCACTGTCGCCATGTACGCGTTCACGCGAACGCCGCTCGGCCGCATGCTGAATGCCGTGCGGGACAACCCGGAGCGGGTCGAGTTCATCGGCTACAGCACGCAGCGGGTGCGCTACTTCTCGTTCGTGGTGGCCGGGTTCTTCGCGGGCGTCGCCGGCGGCATGTACGCGCTCAATTTCGAGATCGCGACCGCGGAAGTCGTCGGCACCGCCCGCTCCGGCGCCTACCTCCTGTTCACCTTCCTCGGCGGCGCGACCATCTTCTTCGGGCCGATCATCGGCGCCGTGCTGATGGTGCTCGGCTTCGCGCTGTTCTCCGAGGTGACGAAAGCCTGGCAGCTCTATCTCGGCTTGATCTTCCTGTTCATGGTCATGTACGCGCCGGGCGGCATCGCCAGCCTGATCATGATGAACCTCCGTGTCGCGGCGCACCGGAAGCTGCATCGGTTGTGGGGCTGGTACGCCGCGATCGCCGCGACCGCCTTGCTGATGCTCGGAGGCTTCGCGGCACTGATCGAGATGGTGTATCGCCTGCAGCTCGGTTCGTCGGGCGAGACCACCATGCGCTACCTCGGGTTCACGCTCGACACCCAAGCGCCGTCGAACTGGATCGGCGCCGCGGCGGTCGCCGGCGTCGGCTTCGTCGCCTTCGAAGTCGTGCGCCGGCGGTTCGCGCACGCGTGGGGCCGCATCCAGGGCGAGATCGAGGCGACGATGAGCTTCAAGGAAGCGGCGTGAGCAGCACCGTCCCCGCGATCGAGCTGAAGGACCTGCGCAAGTCGTTCGGCAAGACCGAGATCATCCGCGGCTGCAGCCTGGCGGTGATGCCGGGCGAGCGCGTCGCCATCATCGGCCCGAACGGCGCCGGCAAGTCGACGCTCTTCAATCTCGTCAGCGGCCGCTTCGGTCCGACCAGCGGGGAGATCCTCCTCAACGGCAAGCGGATCGACGGCCTGCGGCCCTACGAGATCAACCGGCTCGGCCTGGCCAGGAGCTTCCAGATCACCAACATCTTCGGCCGCCTGTCGGTGTTCGAGAACCTGCGCTGCGGCCTGCTCTGGTCGATGGGCTACCGCTACGCGTTCTGGAAATTCCTCGCCGACCTGAAAGACGCCAACGAGCGCGCCGAGGCGTTGATGCACATGATCCGCCTGGACCGCAAGCGCGATGCGCTCGCCATGAACCTCACCTACGCCGAGCAGCGCGCCCTCGAGATCGGCGTCACCATCGCGGGAGGCGCCGGCGTGGTGCTGCTGGACGAGCCGACCGCGGGCATGAGCAAGAGCGAGACGGCGCGTTTCATCGAGCTGATCCGCGAGGTGACAGTCGGCAAGACCTTGCTCACCGTCGAGCACGACATGGGCGTCGTCTTCGGCCTCGCCGACAAGATCGCCGTGCTCGTCTACGGCGAGGTGATCGCCTTCGACGTGCCCGAGGCCGTCAGGAGCAACGCACGGGTGCAGGAGGCCTACCTCGGCTCGTTGCTGGCGGACAGGCAGGCGGCCGCGAGCCAGTGCGCCTGACGAGACGGCCGAGACCGCGCGATGCTGAAACTCTCCGGGCTGCACGCCTACTACGGCAAGAGCCACATCCTGCACGGCGTCGACATGCGCGTGGGCGAAGGCGAGATCGTCGCGCTGCTCGGGCGCAACGGCTCCGGCCGCTCGACCACCGTGCGCACGATCATGGGCCTGGTGCACGGCGAAGGCTCGGTGACGATGCGCGGCGAGGAGATCCTCGGCCGCAAGGCCTTCGACATCGCCCACCGCGGCATCGGCTACGTGCCCGAGAACCGGGACATCTTTCCGAAACTCACGGTCGAGCAGAACCTGATGCTCGGCGAGAAGCGGAGCCAGCGGAAGGCCGGCAAGGCGCCGCGCTGGTCGTTCGCCGACATGTACGCGATCTTCCCGCGCCTGAAGGAGCGCCAGCACACCGAGGCGGGCGTCCTCTCGGGTGGCGAACAGCAGATGCTGACCCTCTGCCGCACCCTGATGGGCGACCCCGACCTGATCATGATCGACGAGCCGACCGAAGGCCTGGCGCCGAAGATCGTCGAGCTCGTGGCCGAGTACCTGAAGACGCTGAAGAGCCGCGGCGTCTCGGTGCTGCTGGTCGAGCAGAAGCTGACGATCGCGCTCGAGATCTCGGAACGCTGCTACGTCATGGGCCACGGCGCGATCGTCTTCGAAGGAACACCCGCCGAGCTGCGCATGGATGCCGACATCCGCAAGGAATGGCTGGAGGTCTGAGCCTGGCGACGGGCAGGGCCGAAGCCTAGAATCGCACGAACGTTCTTTTCCACGCAGCCGGGTCCGCGGACCCGGCACCGACAGGGGTCGTCTCATGAGCGCCAGCTACGAAGTTCGCGGCGATGTCGCCGTCATCACCATGGACAACCCGCCCGTGAACGGGCTGGGCTACGAGACCCGCATCGGCGTCACGAACGGGCTGCAGCGCGCCATCGACGACGCGTCGGTCAAGTCGATCGTCGTCACCGGGGCCGGCAAGGCCTTCTCCGGCGGGGCAGACATCCGCGAGTTTGGATCGCCCAAGGCGACCATGGAGCCGAACCTGCTGTCGCTCATCCTGGCGCTCGAGGCGAGCACCAAGCCGATCGTCGCGGCGGTGCACAGCGTCGCGATGGGCGGCGGCCTCGAGCTCGCGCTGGGTTGCCACTACCGCGTCGCCGCGCCGGGAACGCTGGTCGCGCTGCCTGAGGTCAAGATCGGCCTGATCCCCGGTGCCGGCGGCACGCAGCGCCTGCCGCGCGTCCTCGGCATCGAGACCGCGCTCAACATGATCGTCAGCGGCGAGCCGGTGAAGAGCGAGTTGCTCGCGAAGCTGCCCGGCCAGAAGCTGTTCGACCGGATCGCCGACGGCGACGTGGTCGAGGCCGCCATCGCCTTCGCGAAGGAGAAGGCCGATGTGCGGCCGCTGCCGCTGGTGCGGGATCTGAAGGTCGCGTATTCGAACGCCGATGCCTACTTCCAGTTCGCGCGCAACACCGTGGGCGCGATGTCGCGCAACTTCCCGGCGCCTCTGAAGTGCATCGACGCCGTCGCCGCGTCGCTGAAGATGAGGTTCGACGACGGCATGAAGTACGAGCGCGAGCTTTTCATGGCGCTCATGCTGACGCCGGAATCGAAGGCGTTGCGTCACGTGTTCGTGGCCGAGCGCGCGGCCAGCAAGATCGCCGACGTGCCGGCCGACACGCCCCTGCGCAGGATCGACAAGGTGGCAGTGATCGGCGCCGGCACGATGGGCGGCGGCATCGCCATGAACTTCCTGAATGCCGGCATCCCGGTCGTGATGCTCGAGACGACGCAGGAGGCGCTCGACAAGGGCACCGGCGTGATGCGCAGGAACTACGAGGCGCAGGTCAAGAAGGGCAAGCTCAAGCAGGACAAGCTCGACGAGCGCATGGCCCTCCTGGGCACGACGCTGAAGTACGACGACCTGAAAAGCGCCGATCTCGTCATCGAGGCCGTGTTCGAGGACATGGGCGTCAAGGAGCAGGTCTTCCACACGCTCGACGAAGTGATGAAGCCCGGCGCCATCCTCGCCAGCAACACCTCGACGCTGAACGTCGACACGATCGCCGCCTTCACGAAGCGCCCGCAGGACGTGATCGGCATGCACTTCTTCAGCCCCGCCAACGTCATGAAGCTGCTCGAGGTCGTGCGCGGCGAGAAGACCGCGAAGGACGTGCTGGCGACGGTGATGGCGCTCGGCAAGAAGATCAGGAAGACCTGCGTCGTCTCGGGCGTGACCGACGGCTTCATCGGCAACCGCATGATCGAGCAGTACTCGCGCCAGGCCGGCTTCCTGCTGGAGGAGGGCGCGACGCCCGAGCAGGTCGACAAGGCGATGGAGAAGTTCGGCATGGCGATGGGGCCGTTCCGCATGGGCGACCTGGCCGGCAACGATGTCGGCTGGTACATCCGCAAGCGCCGCTACGTCGAGAAGCCCAACCTGCGCTACTCGAAGACCGCCGACCTGCTCTGCGAGCTCGGCCGCTTCGGCCAGAAGACGGGCGCCGGCTGGTACGACTACGTGCCCGGCAAGCGCGACGCGATCCCGAGCAAGGTCGTCACCGACATGATCGAGAAGCACCGTGCCGATCTCGGCATCGTGCCGAGAAAGATCGGCGACGACGAGATCGTCCACCGGCTCGTCTACGCGCTCGTCAACGAAGGCGCGAAGATCGTCGACGAAGGCATCGCCCAACGGGCCAGCGACATCGACATGGTCTACCTGACCGGCTACGGCTTCCCGATGTACCGCGGCGGGCCGATGAACTACGCCGACACGCAGGGCCTCTTCAACGTCGTCCAGACGATGCACCGCTTCGCCGCCAATCCGAAGGACGACGCGTCGTTCTGGCAACCGGCGCCCCTGCTGGCCCGGCTCGCCGCCGAAGGCAAGACCTTCAACTAAACCGAACAGGAACCACGCCATGACCAGCGCCGTCATCGTCTCCACCGCCCGCACCCCGCTCGCCAAGAG
>CAZZVH010000069.1:0-11388 GCA_964657365.1 uncultured Burkholderiaceae bacterium | reverse complement strand
AGCTGCCCTTTGTTGCTCACGTTGAAACTCCGTGATGTGTTCTGGAGCGAATGACCTTAACACAGGGTTTCCCCGCCGACGCGGCGTAAGGCCATGCCTCAAGGGCGCTTGTCCGCGAACGGATTCTTCGACGACCGCAGCTCGATTCGCAGCGGCGTTCCGGTGAGCTTGAAGTGGGCGCGGATGCGGCCTTCGAGGAAGCGCTTGTACGAGTCGGTCACGTGCTCGAGCGAGTTGCCGTGGATGATCACGACGGGCGGGTTCATGCCGCCCTGGTGCGCGTAGCGCAGCTTCGGCCGGAACGCCCCGGCCCGCTTCGGGCTCTGGTGCTGCACCGCCTCCAGCAGCAGGCGTGTCAGCACCGGCGTCGGCATCTTGCGGGTCGACGATGCATGCGCGTCGGCGATCGCCTTCCAGACCGGCCCGAAGCCCTGACGCTTGGCGGCCGAGATCTGCAGCACCGGCGCGAACTTGAGGAACGGCAGGCGCTGGACGATGGAACGCTCGAGCTGCTCCTTCTGGTAGCCGTCGACCGCGTCCCACTTGTTGACGGCGACGACGACCGCCCTGCCGCTCTCCAGGATGTAGCCGGCGATGTGCGCGTCCTGGTCGGTCACGCCCTGGGTCGCATCGAGCAGCAGCAGCACGACGTTGGCTTCGGCGATCGCCTGCAGCGTCTTGATGACCGAGAACTTCTCGACGGCCTCGAAGACCTTGCCCTTCTTGCGCAGGCCAGCCGTGTCGATCAGGTCGAAGTGCGTGCCGCCGCGTTCGAACGGCACGACGATGGCGTCGCGCGTGGTCCCGGGTTGATCGAAGGCGATCAGGCGTTCCTCGCCGAGCCAGGCGTTGATGAGCGTCGACTTGCCGACGTTCGGCCGGCCGGCCACGGCCAGCCGGATCGGCACGTCGCTCTGCTCCGACGACATGGCCGACGCGTCGTCGTCGGTCTCGGGCAGCACGTCGCGCAGCAGCTCGACCACGGCCTCGCCGAGGTTGCCCACGCCCTGCCCGTGCGACGCCGACACCGGCAACGGTTCGCCGAGACCCAGTTCGTGGAACTCGCCAAGCAGCGGCGAATCGGCCATGCCCTCGGCCTTGTTGACCGTGAGCAGCACCTTCTTGCCGGCCGTGCGCAGGAAACGTGCGATGTCGTGATCGTGCGCCGAGACGCCTGCCCGGACGTCGACGACGAAAATGACGGCGTCGGCCTCGGCGACCGCCTGGCGTGTCTGCTTGGCCATCTCGCGGACGATGCCGGTCGGATTTTCCGGCTCGAAGCCGCCGGTGTCGACGACGATGAATTCGTGGTCGCCCAGCACGGCGTCGCCGTAGTGGCGGTCGCGCGTCAGGCCGGCGAAATCGGCGACGATCGCGTCGCGTGTCTTCGTGAGCCGGTTGAACAACGTCGACTTGCCGACGTTCGGCCTGCCGACGATGGCGATCACGGGCTTCATGCCGCGGTCGCCGGGAAACCGGTCATGGCTTGAAGGCGAGAACGCTGCCGGAACGTGTCACGACCACCAGCACGCCGCCCACGACGACCGGCTGGACCGCGATCGCGCTGCCGTCTGTCGACAGGCGGAGCTGTGCGTCGCCCTTGGCACGGGAGAGCCAGTGGAGCGTGCCGTCGAGATCGCCGAAGACGACCGAGTTGCCGACCAGCGCCGGTCCGCCGAGGCCCCGGTTGAGCAGCGCCTCCGAAGCCCAGGCGACGTCGCCCGTGGGCGTCTTCCAGGCGGTCAGCCGGTCGGACGCGTCGGCGCCGACGATCAGCTCGGCATCGCCGCCGACCGGATCCGTTCCGCCGACGACCCGGGTCCAGAGGATCCTTCCCTTGTCGGCGTCGACGCAGCCGACGCCGGCCTGGAACGAGCGCGCGCAGAGCAGGTCGCCCACCCGCACCGGCGGGCCGAGCAGATCGGCCAGCCGCTCGACCTCGTTGGCACCACGCGGCGCACCCACCGGGACCTCCCAGCGCACCGCACCGGCCGTCGGATCGAGGCCCGCCATCCGCGGGCCCTGGCCGACGACGAGCGTGTCCTTGAAGGCGGCGATCACGCCGGCCTGGGACAGCGTCAGCGGCTCGCCGGGGCGCTGCACCTGCCACAGCTTGACGCCGTCCTGGGCATCGAAGGCCTGCACGGCCCGGTCGACACCGAGGACGAAGACGCGGCCGCCTGCCACCAGCGGCGCGGTGGCGACGCGGGCGCCGAGCGGCTTGCGCCACTTGACCTGCCCGGCGGAGACGGCGACGAGATCGCCTTCGCGCGTCACGACGGCCGCCACGGTGCCGTCGCTGCCGACTCCGGCAGACAACCTGGAGCCGATGCTGGCGCGCCAGAGGACGCGCCCGCTCTCGACCTCGATGGCCGCGACGGCGCCTTCGCTGGAAGCGACCGTCACCATGCCGCCGTTGACGGCGATCGTCAGCGGGAACTGCACCGAGCCGATGCCCTGGTTCCACAGCTTCTGGACGGTGATCGGCACGGCGATCGGCTCGAGCGGCTTCGGCTTGGGCCGGTCGGGCGCGAACATCGAGCACGCCGACAGCATGGCGGCAGCGGCGATCGCAGCGAGACGCTTCACTTCGCCACCCCCGCCGCGCTCGCCGACGGCGACGCCCCGAGCACGTCGAGCTTCGCTTCGACGACGCGCCGGTAGTCGACCTTCGGATCGAGAGCCGACCAGGCCTTGCGGTAGGCGGCCTTGCCCTCGTCTGCCTTGCCCTGCGCGATCAGGATGTCGCCGCGTCGATCGTCGGCGAGCGCGGCGAAGGTGTCGCCATCGACCGCGGCGACCTGCTTGAGCGCGTCGTCGTACTTCTTGTCGTCGAGCAGGAGGCCGGCCAGCCGCAGATGGGCGATCGACCGGTACGCCGTCTCGCCGGCGTTGTCGGCGACCCAGGCGAGATCGGCGCGGGCCGGCTCGGTCTGGCCCTTGTCGAGCGCGACACGGGCCGCCTGCAGGCCCGCCTGGCCGGTGAACGCGGTCCGCGGGTAGCGTTCCTTCATGTCGGCGAAGATGCGACCCGCCTTGTCGGCGTCGTTCGCCTGCACGGCTCGGTCGAGCTCGTCGTACATGGCGCCGGCGGCGGCGCCCTGGTTGCGCTGCCAGGTGGTCCAGCCGAGCCAGGCCAGGTAGCAGGCGACGACGACGACGAGAACGCCGGTGATCAGGTTGCCGTACCGGCTCCAGAAGGCCTTCAGCTGGTCGAGCTGTTCTTGTTCTTCGAGGTCGAGATGCGTGGCCATCGTTGGGTCTTGGGATCGTGGAGCGAGCGCGTGGCTACGCGGGCAAACCGGGGATTATGCGGCGAGGGTCGGCGCCCAGGAACCGACGTCCGAAAGCGCGACGCATCGTTGCACGGCACCGGCGTCGCGCAACGACTTGAGGGTCGCCTCGCCGCGCGCGAGCTCGTCGTCGCCGAACACCAGCGCGTGGCGGGCGCCGCTCGCGTCGGCACGCCGGAACTGCGCCTTCATGCTGCCGTGGCCGTCGGCGCCGGCAGCGTGCATGAGCACCGACAGGCCGGCCCGGCGCAACGCCTCGCAGGTCGTCATCGCCGCGACCAGCGCGGCCGGCCCCGGGACGACGGCGAAGACATCGGGAACGGCGACCGACATCGGCACGGCGAGATCCTCGAGCAGCAGCAGCATGCGCTCGACGCCCATGCCCCAGCCGACCGCCGGCGTCCGCTTGCCACCGAGCTGCTCGAACAAGGCGTCGTAGCGGCCACCGCCGCAGACCGTCCCCTGCGAGCCGAGACGATCGGTCACCCACTCGAACACGGTGAGGTTGTAGTAGTCCAGGCCGCGCACCAGGCGCGGGTTGATGCGGTAGGACAGGCCGGCGGCATCGAGCACGGAGCGCACCGCGGCGAGGTGCGCGAGGGAGGCATCGCCGAGAAACGCCATCAGGCGCGGCGCCGACTCGACGATCTCCTGCATCGCCGGATTCTTGCTGTCGAGGATGCGCAGCGGATTGCTGTGCAGGCGCCGTCGCGCGTCGTCGTCGAGCCGTTCGGCGTGCGCCTCGAAGTGGGCGACGAGCGCAGCGCGGTGCGCCGAGCGCTCGGCAGGCTGCCCGAGGCTGTTCAGCTCGAGCCGGACGTCGCGGCCTTCGACCAGGCCGAGCTCGCGCCAGAGCGCCCGGCACATCAGGATCTGCTCGGCGTCGACATCGGGGCCGGCATGGCCGAGCGCCTCGACGTCGATCTGGTGGAACTGTCGGTATCGGCCCTTCTGCGGCCGCTCGTGCCGGAACAGCGTGACGTTCGACCACAGGCGCAGCGGCCCGTTGTAGAGCGCGTTGTGCTCGATCATCGCGCGCACGATGCCGGCGGTCGCTTCCGGGCGCAGGGTGAGCCGGTCGCCGTTCATCGCGTCCTGGAAGGAGTACATCTCCTTCTCGACGATGTCGGTGACCTCGCCGAGTCCGCGCACGAAGAGCGCCGTCGGCTCCACGATCGGCGTGCGCACGTTCGCGTAGCCGTATCGGCGCATGAGCGAACGCACCTTCTCCTCGAACCACTCCCAGCGCGCCGATTCCGGCGGCAGGATGTCGTTCATGCCCTTGACGGCCCGAAGCGCTTCGCTCATGGGCTTCCGCGGCGGCTGTGTCCGCCCGCTTCCTCGCGCGCCGTCATGCGACGGCGGTGCCGCCGAAGCGGCGCTCGATGTAGCCTTCGACCAGCGCCTGGAACTCGGTGGCGATGCCGTCGCCGCGCAGCGTCATCGCCTTCTCGCCGTCGATGAAGACGGGCGCCGCCGGCGCTTCGCCGTTGCCCGGCAGGCTGATGCCGATGTCGGCATGCTTGCTTTCGCCGGGACCGTTGACGATGCAACCCATGACCGCGACCTTCATGCCTTCGACGCCGGGATAGCGCGCCTTCCAGACCGGCATCTGGGCGCGCAGGAAATCGTCGATCTGCTTGGCCAGCTCCTGGAACGTGGTGCTGGTCGTTCTGCCGCAGCCGGGGCAGGCCGTGACGCTCGGGTTGAAGGCGCGCAGGCCGAGCGACTGCAGGATCTCGAGGGCGACCACGACTTCCTGGGTGCGCGCCTCGCCCGGCTGCGGTGTCAGCGAGACGCGGATGGTGTCGCCGATGCCTTCCTGCAGCAGCACCGCCAGCGCCGCGGTCGAGGCGACCGTGCCCTTGGTGCCCATGCCCGCCTCGGTGAGGCCGAGATGCAACGGATAGTCGCACTGGCGGGCCAGCGCACGGTAGACGCTGATCAGGTCCTGCACGCCCGACATCTTGCAGGACAGGATGATCTGTTCCTTCGCCAGGCCGATCTCCTCGGCGCGGCGGGCCGACGACAGCGCCGAGAGGATGATCGCCCGGTACATGATCTGGCGCGGCTCCTGCGGGTCGGCCAGCGCCGCGTTCTCGTCCATCAGCTCGGCGAGCAATTCCTGATCGAGGCTGCCCCAGTTGACGCCGATGCGCACCGGCTTGTCGAAGCGCGCCGCGATCTCGACCATCTGCGCGAACTGGCGGTCGTGCTTCTCGCCCTTGCCGACGTTGCCCGGGTTGATGCGGTACTTCGACAAGGCCTCGGCGCAGGCCGGAAAATCGGCGAGCAGGCGGTGGCCGTTGTAGTGGAAATCGCCGATCAGCGGCACGTCGATCCCCATCCGGTCGAGCTGGTCGCGCACGTGCGGCACGGCCGCCGCCGCTTCCGGCGTGTTGACGGTGATGCGCACCATCTCCGAGCCGGCGATCGCCAGCTCCTTGACCTGGATCGCCGTGCCGATGGCGTCGACGGTGTCGGTGTTCGTCATGGCCTGGACGCGCACCGGCGCGTCGCCGCCGACGCTGACCACGCGTGCGCCCCAGCGCACGATGGCCTGGCGGGATCGGCGAGGCGCCGGCCTGGCCGGTTCGACGAAGGAATCGAGAGCGGAGGGATCGTCTCGCATGGTGCTGCCTGTGGTTCGTGCCGGATGATGGGCCGTGGTCGAAGGACGCCGGAGCGCCGTCACTTCAGCTCGAGCCGCGCCACGTTGTCGCGCGTGAACGCCTGCAATGCCGTGGGCTGACCGCGAAACAGCACTTGCGTTCCCGCGGCGTTGCCGATTCTCAGCTTCAACGGCGGCACGCCGTCGACGCCGATCGCCTCGCCCGGCCGGACCAGACGGGACACCAGCGATCTGCCCCGGCCGTCGGTGACCTCGACCCACGACGCCGCGGTCATCTGCAACTGCAGCATGCCGGGCGGCAGGGCGGCAGGTGACACGGGAATTGGCGCGGGCGCGGTGGCGACGAGGGCACGGGCGGACGGAACAGGCGCGTCGACGCGCGCCGGCGCGAGCAACGACGTCGCGATCGGCATCGGCACCGAGGCGCCGTCGGCCTGAGCCGCTGCCGCTCCGGCGGACCCCGCACCGGAGGCCGGAGCCGCGAGCTCGGAGGCCGACGCCGGCGAACCCGTCGCAGCGACGCCCGAGGCGCTGCCGTCACTGGCGTCAGGCGGCATGCCCGGCTCGACGGCGCCACGGCTCGCGGCCGCGGAAGCAGCGGGCGAGCGGCCCCCGGCGAGGGCCGTCATGCTGGCCGGCAGCAGGAAGAGCACGATCGTCGCGACCACCATCACCGCGACGACCCAGAAGAATGGATTGCCCGCGAACTGCATCCATTCGCGCTGGACCAGGGCGCCGGGCCGCTCGCGAAACGGCGCGTTGAGCCCGTTGCCGGCCTGTTCGAGCCGATGCCCGACGAGCGGTGGCAGCAGCCGCATGACCGCGGCCGGATCGGTCTTCAACGCGCGGCAGACCGTCTGGGCCAGGGCGCGCGTGAAGGTGTTGTCGGGTAGCTCGTCGAACCTGTCGGATTCGAGCAGCTCGAGCTTCTTCGGCGAGACCTTGATCGCCGCGGCGAGCGCGGCGATGTGCAGGCCCTGTCGTTCGCGCGCTTCACGCAACAGGCGGCCGGCGGTGACCGCGATCGGCGCGGTCGGCTCGCCGGCGGCGTCACTCATCGAAGTTGCCGCGCGAGAACGCGGCGGCTTCCCGGGAATCGGGGAACCGGTTGCGCAGCTGGATGCCGAAGTCCGAGGTGCCCTGCCGATTGCCGAGCTTGTTCTCGATCCTGGCCGCCAGCCACAGCGTCTGGGCGTTCGAGACGTCGGGCAAGGCATTGACGCGCCGGATGTAGAAGCGCGCCCGCTCGAATTCGCCAAGCTCGTAGAGCACCTGCGCCAGATTGGTGGCCGTGAAGGGGTTCGAGGAGTCGAGCTCGAAGGCACGCGTCAGCGATGTTTCCGCCAGCGTCAGGTGGCCGGCGTACGCCTGGCACACCCCCTGGGCGAGCAGCGTGCGCACGACGCCCTGGTACTGCGGGATGGCGAGCGCCTGGGTGAAGAACGCCGTCGACTCCGGGTAGCGCTTCTGCTGGCAGAGATAGAAGCCGTAGTTGTGCATCGTGTCGGCGTCGCGCGGGTTGATCTGCAACGCCCGCTTGAAGCTCTCTTCCGCGAGCACCTGGTCTCCCAGGTTGGCGTAGATCAGGCCGCGCAGGTCGAAGGCCTCGCCGTAGTTCGGATCGGCAGCGATCGCGATCTTGACCTGATCGAGCGCCGTGGCCATCTGGTTGCGGCCGAAGTACGCCGACGCCAGCTCCATCCGGGCACGTGCCCGTTTGAACGCGTCGGTTTCGTCCGACGCAGTGGTCCGGTCCTTGATCTCGCTGGACGTCGGAGCGCCGCTGGGCACGCCCGAACGCTCGGTGCTGGTCGCGGCGCAGCCCCCGAACACGGCGAGGATGCACAGCAGGAACAGCGCGCGCATGGCCAGCCGCGGGTTCGTCGGGCCGGACGCGCTGCGTCCGATGGAATCGAGCTGCTTCACGTGGGCTGCCCTTCGGTGACGACCTGACGCCGCGAGACCGGAGCGGCGACCCGGTGTTCGACGAGCTGCTGTCCGCCCTGCTTTCGCCGCTCGGCGACTCGGGTGCGATCCTGAACTTCGCCGGCCAGCTGGCCGCAAGCGGCCGCGATGTCGTCGCCACGGGTGCGCCGAACGGTGGTGACGATGCCGCCTTCCTGCAGGCGCGCGGCGAATGCCCCGACCCGCGCGGCGGGCGACCGGGTCAGGCCCGACTCCGGGAACGGATTGAATGGAATGAGATTGACCTTGCAGGCGATGCCCGGCTGTCCGTCGCTGCCCTGCAGCAGCGCGAGCAGCGCTTCGGCCTGTTCCGGCGCATCGTTCACGCCGTCGAGCATGCAGTATTCGATGGTGACGAAATCGCGCGGCGCCCGTTCGAGATAGCGTCGGCAGGCGGCCAGCAGCTCGGCGATCGGATACTTGCGGTTGAGCGGAACGAGATCGTCTCGCAGGGCGTCGTCGGGGGCATGCAGCGAGACTGCCAGGGCCACCGGGCAATCCTCGCGCAACCGATCGATCATCGGCACGACCCCGGACGTCGAGACGGTGACCCGGCGGCGCGAGAGTCCGTAGCCGTGGTCGTCGAGCATCGTGCGCAACGCCGGCACGAGCGCCGCGTAGTTCTGCAGCGGCTCGCCCATGCCCATCATCACGACGTTCGTCACCGCCCGCTCTCCGGGCGCGAGGCCGAGACGCCGGCGCAGATCGAACTCGGCGTGCCAGAGCTGGGCCACGATCTCGGCCGACGTCAGGTTGCGGCTGAAGCCCTGGTGGCCGGTCGAGCAGAAGCGGCAGTTGACGGCGCAGCCCGCCTGCGACGAGATGCAGAGCGTGCCCCGTCCGGACTCGGGAATGAAGACGGTCTCGACCGCATCGCCGCCGCCGATGTCGAACAGCCACTTGATGGTGCCGTCGCTCGCGACCTGCTCGCTGGCCACCGCCAGGCCTTCGATCCTGGCCGAAGCCGCCAGCTTGTCGCGCAGCGACTTCGCGAGATCGGTCATCGCAGCGACGTCGTGCTCGCCGCGCTGGTGGATCCAGCGGAACAGCTGGGTGGCGCGGAAGCGCTTTTCGCCGATCTGCTCGCAAAAGTCGCCGAGGCCAGCGCGATCGAACTGGAGCAGGTTGACCATGGCGACGTCTTGCCGCGCTGCGGGCTCAGCGAGCGTGCACGTTCATGCCGGCGAAGAAGAACGCGATCTCGGCTGCTGCCGTCTCGACCGCATCGGAGCCGTGCACGGCGTTGGCGTCGATGCTGGCCGCGAAATCGGCGCGGATCGTGCCCTTGTCGGCCTTCTTCGGATCGGTCGCGCCCATCAGCTGGCGGTTCTTGGCGATCGCGTCCTCGCCCTCCAGGACCTGGATCATCACCGGGCCGGAAATCATGAACGAGACCAGGTCGTTGAAGAACGGCCTGCCCTTGTGCACGCCGTAGAACGCTTCCGCGTCGGCGCGAGAGAGATGCGCCATCCTGGCCGCGATGACCTTCAGGCCGGCGCCTTCGAACCGGCTGTAGATCGCACCGACGACGTTCTTGGCGACGGCGTCCGGCTTGATGATCGAGAGAGTGCGTTCGGTGGCCATGTCAAGGTGCTCCGCGGTCCTGGGCAAAGCCTTCGATTGTAGTGTGCCGGCAAGTCGTCATGGTGTCGGACGGCTCAGCGCCCGCGCCGGCCACCGCCGGTGCCGCCACCACCGTAGCCACCGCCGTTCCCATTGCCGTTGCCGCCGCCGTTGTTCCCACCACCACCGCCGCCGCCATTGCCGCCACCGCCGAATCCACCGCCGCGGTTGCCGCGGCCGCCGCCGTTTCGGTTCTTCTTGTGGAAGGCGTCGGCGCCGATGTAGCCCATCGACGTCTGCATCGGGTCGGGCTGCTTCGGATCGCCCTTCGGCCCGCTGGGCGGGCGCGGCGCGCTGCCGCCGGCGCCGAAGCCGCTGTTGGGACCGATGCGTCGACCCTGGACGAAGCGATGGTCGAAGGTCTGCTGCAGCGGGTTCGGGATGCGGCTCGGATCGAAGTCGTCCTCGTCGGCGTCGAAGTCGTCGCCACTGCGTTCCCGCTCGCGTTCCGGCGCGGCGGCTGCCGCTGCCGGCGGCCCGTCGAACCTCGGCTCGGCCGGCGGGCGTGGCCCGTTCTGGCGATTCCGGTCGTTGCGGTCGTTGCGTTCGTTGCGATCTCGGCGCTCGTTGCCGGCGCGGTTGTCCCGCGGTCCGCCCTCGTCGCGTCGCTTCCCGCCGTCGGTGCGCTGTTCCGCCTGGGGCCCGTCCGTCCGCGTCCCTTCGTTGCCGCTGGCCAGGCGGCGAACCGCACGCATGTCGGCTTCGTCGAGATCGACCCAGACGCCGCGCTTGAGGCCGTGCGGCAACACGACCGTGCCGTAGCGGATCCGGATCAGCCTGCTCACCGTCAGCCCGACCACGTCGAAGAGCTTCCTGACCTCGCGGTTGCGGCCTTCGGTGATGACCACCCGGTACCACTGGTTGAGGCCTTCGCCGCCGCCGTTGACGATCGACTTGAAGGCCGCCCGCTGGCCCTCGACCTCGACGCCTTCGAGCAGTCGCGCCCGTTCCTCGTCGCCGAGCGTGCCCATGACGCGCACGGCGTACTCGCGTTCGACGCCGAAGCGTGGATGCATCAGCTGGTTGGCCAGGCCGCCCGAGTTCGTGAAGAGCAGCAGGCCTTCGGTGTTGATGTCGAGCCGGCCGACCGACTGCCACTTGCCTTGCGGCAGGCGCGGCAGGCGCCGGAACACCGTGGGCCGGTTCTGCGGATCGTCGTGGGTGACGATCTCGCCAGCGGGCTTGTGGTACGCGATGATGCGCGGCTTCGGCGGCACGATGCGCAGCCGGATCGGCTTGCCGTCGACCTCGATGCGGTCGCCGAAGGAGATGCGCTGGCCGGTGTGGGCCGGCTCTCCGTTCACGCTGATGCGACCCTCGGCGATCATGTCTTCCATGTCGCGGCGCGACCCGATGCCGGCCTGCGCCAGCACCTTGTGCAGCTTCGGCGCATCGGGCTCCGGGGCGAGCACGCGCTTGGTGGCGCCCTCCTCGGTCTCGGCTTCGGGTTCGACCTCGGGCTCGGCTTCGACATCGAAGCCGCCCGACATGACCTGTGCGAACAGCTCTCCGGGGTCGACCGGAGGCGCCCGGTGCATGTGCCGCGGCAGCGGCCCTTCGAAATCGGGCGGCAACAGCTGCACCGTGCGCGCCTCGCCGGGTTCCCCGCCGTCGCCCTTGTCGCCGCGTCGACGCTCCCGGCGGCCACGACGCCGGCCACGCTCACCGCGCGGCTCGTCGCCATCGGCCCGCGGCCCTCCGCCGCCGGACGGCGCGTCGCCGGACGCGTCGGCACGAGGCGACGGCGTGGCCGGCGAGGCTGCGTCGTGGGGCTGGCCGGAATCGGCAGGCGAGTGGTCGGTGGGATCGTTCATGCGTGGGATTCCAGGGCGGAGTCGGTGGCCGGAGAACCGTCGTCGGGTTCGGCGGGTTCGG
>CAZZVH010000068.1:0-11421 GCA_964657365.1 uncultured Burkholderiaceae bacterium | reverse complement strand
GGCGACGCGGTGATGGCGCTGCTGCTCGGCGCGCTCATCATCAAGGGCATCCAGCCCGGCCCGCAGATGATCAGCGAGCACCCGGACATCTTCTGGGGCCTGATCGCCAGCTTCTGGATCGGCAACGTGCTGCTCATCATCCTGAACGTGCCGATGATCGGCGTATGGGTGAAGCTGCTGCAGGTGCCGTACCGGCTGCTCTATCCCTCAGCGCTGTTCTTCATCTGCATCGGCGTCTACAGCACCCACAACAGCCTGTTCGAGGTGCTCACGGTGGGCATCTTCGGCGTCGTCGGTGCGGTCTTCCTGGCTCTCGATTTCCCGATGGCGCCGGTCGTGCTCGGCTACGTGCTGGGGCCGTTGCTCGAGGAGAATTTCAGGCGCGCCATGCTGCTCTCGCGCGGCAGCCTCAGCGTCTACCTGACGCGGCCGATCTCGGCCTGGATCATGGCGGCCTGCGCCATCCTGATCCTGGCCCAGCTGTACAGCTACGGCATGAGCGTGGTGCGTGCGAAGCGCAACCCCCCGGCGAAGTCGTTGCCGGTCGAAGAGCTCCTGGTGGAATGAACACCACCACCGGCGCCCAACACAAGCTCTGGCGCCGCAACCACCTGTTCCGGCAGGTCCGCGCGCGGCCGCGGCTGTTCATCGCCGTCCTGGTGCTGCTCCTGGTCGGCTTCTTCCTGCCGACCAGCATCGCCCGCGAGCCGGTGACGCGCTGGCTGCTGGCCTGGAACGTGGCCGCCGGACTCTACGTCGTCCTGGCGGCGGTCATGATGGGCCGCTCGTCGAGCCACCGGATGCGCCATCGGGCGCAGCTGCAGGACGACGGCGCGATCGTCATCCTGGCGCTGGTGGTGGTCGCGACAGTGGCCAGCCTCGCGGCGATCGCCGGCGAGCTCACGGTCGTCAAGGACATGCACGGCCTGCCGAAGATCGAGCACGTGGCGCTGGCCGGCGTGACGGTGCTCACGTCGTGGGCGTTCATCCAGATCATGTTCACGCTGCACTATGCGCACGACTACTACGCCGCGGCCTGCCACGGCAAGCCGCCCGGCCTGCAATTCCCCGACGACGACGATCCCGACTATGGCGATTTCTTCTACTTCGCCGCTGTCATCGGCACGTCCGGCCAGACCGCAGACGTCTCGTTCGTGTCGAAGCCGCTGCGCCGGATCGGTTCCCTGCACTGCATCCTGTCCTACCTGTTCAACACGACGGTGCTGGCCCTGTTGATCAACATCGGCGCCAGCATGTTCTGACGCTCCGGCGTCGTTCGCGTTTTTCGTTTTCGTCGTTCGGCCTCAGGCGATCGCGCCGCCGCCGATCGACGCGTCCCGGGTCGTCGCGACGGCGGTGGCCAGCGCAATGCGCACGCCCTCGACCATGGTCTGCAGCGGCATCGAGGGCAGCCCGGCCGGACCGAGCGCCTGCTCCGGCAACAGCGGCAGGTGCATGAAGCCGCCGCGCACGCCGCTGCCGGCCAGGCGGTGCGCCAGGCCGTAGAAGACATGGTTGCAGACGAAGGTGCCGGCCGTCTGCGAGACGGAGGCGGCGATGCCCGCATCGCGCAATGCCTGCACGATGGCCTTGATCGGCAGCGTCGAGAAATACGCGGCAGGTCCATCCGCGACGACCGGTGCGTCGATCGGCGACGCACCGGCGTTGTCGGGAATCCGCGCGTCGTCGACGTTGATGGCGATGCGCTCGATCGACAGCTCGGTGCGCCCGCCGGCCTGGCCGAGGGCGAGCACCATCGCCGGCCGGTGGCTGGCGATCGCGGCATCGAGCGCGACGAGCGAACGACCGAACTCGCACGGCAGCTGCACGCCGACGATCCGGTGGCCGGCCACCGTCTCGCCGTCCAGCGCCCGGACGATCTCGGCCGAAGGATTGATGCCGTCGCCGCCGAAGGGTTCGAAGCCGGTGAGCAGGATGCAGGGGACCATGACGCGCTGCTCAGTGCCTGCCTGCGCCGCTGGCGAGCTCGATCGCGAGCTCGTTGTGTCGCTCGATCAGCGGACCCATGTCGACGCTGTCGATGCGGCCCTCGCGCACGACGATGCGGCCGTCGACGATCGTCCAGGCGGCCTGCGGGCTGGCGCACAGCACCAGGCTGCCGAGCGGATCGTGGACCGCACCGCCCGCGAAGCCGAGGGTGCGCAGGTCGAACAGCGCGAGATCGGCGCACATGCCGGGCGCCAGCCGGCCGATGTCGTGGCTGCGGCCGAGCACGCGCGCGCCGCCGCGTGTCGCCAGAGCGAGGACGTCGCGGGCGCTCATCTCGGCCGGCCCCTGGTCGCAGCCGAACGGCTCGAGCGAGCGGCCGACGCGGGCGAGCAGCAGCGCCTGCCGTGCTTCTCCCACCATGTGCGCGCCGTCGTTGCTGGCGCTGCCGTCGACGCCGAGGCCGACAGGAACGCCGGCATCGAGCATGCGTCGGATCGGCGCGATGCCGGAGCCGAGCCGCATGTTGCTGCACGGGCAATGGGCGACGCCCGTGCCGCTGGAGGCGAACAGGCCGATGCCGGATGCGTCGAGCTTGACGCAGTGGGCGTGCCAGACGTCGTCGCCGAGCCAGCCGAGCTGCTCGGCGTATTCGGTCGGCGTGCAGCCGAAGTGCTGGCGGCTGTAGGCGACGTCGTGGTCGTTCTCGGCCAAGTGGGTGTGCAGGCGCACGCCGAGCGAACGCGCCAGCGCCGCCGATTCGCGCATCAGGTCGCGGCTGACGCTGAACGGCGAGCAGGGCGCGACGGCGACGTTGACCATCGCGCCGTGCCTGCGGTCGTGGTACGTCTCGATCAACCGCTGCGTGTCGCGCAGGATCTGCGCCTCGCTCTCGACCAGGCCGTCGGGCGGCAGGCCGCCCTGCGATGCGCCGACGCTCATGCTGCCGCGGCTGGCGACGAAGCGCATGCCGATCGCCTGCGCGGCCTCGATGCTGTCGTCGAGCCGCACGCCGTTCGGATAGAGGTAGAGATGGTCGCTGCTGGTGGTGCAGCCCGACAGCAGCAGCTCGGCCATCGCCACCTGGGTCGAGACGCGGACCATCTCCGGCGTGAGGCCTGCCCACACCGGATAGAGGCTGCGCAGCCACGAGAACAGCTCGGCATCCTGCACGGCCGGCAACGCGCGCGTCAGCGACTGGAACATGTGGTGGTGGGTGTTGACGAGGCCCGGCAACACGAGATGGCCGCGCGCGTCGATCGTCTCGTCGGCCTCGCCCGGCAAGTCGGCGGCGGCGCCGATCGATTCGATCCTGCCGTCGCGCACGAACACCGAGGCCCGACGCGGCTCGGTGCGCGCGTCGTCGAAGGTGGCGACGCAGTCTGCGTCGCGGATCAGGAGCGTCGGCATCGGCGCAGCTTACGGGATCAGGGCGCGACCATCTACCGCCGGCGCCGCCATCGTCCTAGACTGGCCGGGCTGCCCGTGCAGCATCCGATCACAACGAGAAGCGGCCGCGAGCCGTTTCCACCAGGAGACCCCCATGTCACGTTCCATCCGCACGCTCTGCGCGGCGCTCGCCTGCGCCGCCGTGGCGCAGGCCGCGCACGCCCAGATCGCCGTCTCGGCCAACGACAACAAGGCGACGCTCGACAACGGCGCCAACGTCGTCGTCGCCAACGCGCCGCCCGACACGGTGACCCTGATCGATCTCGGCGCCAGGCCGCCCAAGGTGATCGGCGAGGTCGCCAACGTGCCGAACAGCGTCGTCGGGCCGCCCATGAGCGTCGCCGTCTCGCCCGACGAGACGATCGCGCTCGTCACGCGGGCGAGCCGGATCGATCCGGCCGACCCGACCAGGGCGATCGCCGACGACACCCTGAGCGTGATCGACCTGAAGGCCTCGCCGCCGGCCGTGATCGCGACGCTGAAGGCGGGCGCGGGCGCCGCCGGCGTGTCGTTCAACAAGCAGGGCACGCTGGTGCTGGTGGCCAACCGCAACGAAGGCACGGTGTCGGTCTTCACCGTGTCGGGAAAGACGCTGACGCCGGCCGGCAAGATCAGCCTCGGCGATGCCAACTCCGGGCCGAGCCACGTGATGTTCACGCCGGACGGCAAGCGCGCGCTGGTGACGCGCGACGGCGACAGCGTGCTCTCGCTGCTGAGCATCGACGGCGCGAAGGTGGAATCGGCCAAGCGCGATTTCACCGCCGGCATCCGTCCCTACGGCCTCGACATGTCGCCCGACGGGCGCTTCGCGGTGGTCGCCAACATCGGCCGGAACCAGGGCGACGCCGACACCATCAGCCTGATCGACATGCAGGCCAGGCCGGTGCGCGTGGTCGAGACCGTGACGGTCGGCCCGACGCCCGAAGGCATCCAGCTCTCGCCCGACGGCAAGACGCTCGCCGTGGCGATCCACGACGGCTCCGGCAAGGCCAAGGAGTCTCCGTTCTACAACGAGCACGGCAAGCTGGTGCTGTTCCGCGTCGACGGCTGGAAACTGGTGCGCATCGCCCAGGCGCCGATCGGCCACTGGTCGCAGGGCATCGCCTTCTCGCGCGATGGCGCGACCATCCTGGTGCAGAACATGCTGGAGAAGAACATCCAGGTGTTCCGCTTCGACGGCACGACGCTCGAGGACACCGGCCAGCGGATCGCGCTGAGCGGTGGCGGCGCGGCGATCCGTACGGCGAAATACTAGGAATCCCGGGCGAGATGGCAGCTTTCCCGGTCCGGGCGCGTTAGAGAGGGATCAGGAGGCGACGTCGCTTCCAGGATCGAAGGAGCCCCCATGACATTCGCCACCACCATCGTCGCAGCCGCTGTCGTGGCCGGCTTCTCGCTCAACGCGCAAGCCGACTGCAAGCCGGTCATCGACGCCTACGCCAAGGCCGAGGCGACCAAGCGCTACGCGCTCTACGATGTCGCCGGCATCCAGGCGCAGGCCAAGGGCAAGCCGTTCTATGTCGGCATCGACGGCGTCGGCTACACCGACTTCGGCGGCGGTCGCTACCAGAATGCCGGCAACGGCCAGGCGAGCAGCGAAGGCGATGCGCTGAAGGACGACGAGAAGACGGGCAAGAAGCGCTGCGAGCCTCTCGGCGAACGCACGATCGGCAACGAGAACGCGACCGGATACAGGATCCGCAGCACCGAGAAAGGCAAGCTGGCCGACCTCACGGCGATCGACATGTGGATGTCCAAGGGCACCGGCCTGCCGATCTTCCACGGCATGGGCTCCGACGGGGGCGGCATGCGGTGGGTGTTCGGCCCGACGGTGGTGGCGCCGGCCGTGGCGAAGAAGTAGGGCGCGGCTCAGCCCGCGGCGGCCCGCTTGCGCAGCCACTCCGCCGCGCCTTGCAGCGCCATCACGTAGCCCGACGTGCCCAGGCCGACGATCACGCCCTCGGCGATGTCGCTCAGGTAGGAGTGGTGGCGGAACGGCTCGCGCCGATGCACGTTGCTGATGTGCACCTCGATGAACGGGATGGCGACGCCGCTCAGGGCATCGCGCAACGCGATGCTGGTGTGCGTGAAGGCACCGGCATTGACGACCAGGAAGGCGACGCCCTCGCCCCGGGCGGCATGGACGCGGTCGATCAGCTCGCCTTCGTGGTTGCTCTGGAACGCGGCGACCTCGAAGCCGAGCCTGGCCGCCTCGGCGCGACACGTCGCCTCGACGTCGGCCAGCGTCGCCGTGCCGTAGATCCCGGGCTCGCGGCTGCCGAGCAGGTCGAGATTCGGGCCGTTCAGCAGCAGGATCTTCATGTCGGCATGCCTGGCGAGACCGCGGCGCCGGCTCAGGCGCCGACCACCTCGTCGGTCCGGACGACGAAGCTCTCCAGCGTGTTCGGGCCGAACGCGGTCGTCAGCGCCACGTCGCAGGCATCGCGACCGCGCGCCATCAGCACCCGGCCGATGCGCGGGATGTTGTTGCGCGCGTCGAAGGTGTACCAGCGGTCGCCGAGCCAGGCCTCGAACCAGCCGGCGAAATCCATCGTCCCGTAGGGCGGCGGCATGCCGATGTCGCCGAGGTAGCCGGTGCAGTAGCGGGCCGGGATGTTCATGCAGCGGCAGAAGGCGATCGCCAGGTGCGCGTAGTCGCGGCAGACGCCGATGCCTTCGTTGTAGGCCTCCCAGGCGGTGCGGGTGCGGCGCGCGTGCTGGTAGCCGAAGACGATGTGGTTGTGCACGAAATCGCAGATCGCCTGGACCCGGGCCCAGCCGGTCGGGCCCGAGCCGAAGCGCTGCCAGGCGATGTCGGAGAGCTGGTCGGTCTCGCAGTAGCGGCTGCCGAGCAGGTAGACCAGCGTCTGCTCGGGCAGGTTCTCGACCGGGACCTGCATCGCGCCGGGATCGATCACGTCCGGCAGGCCGCTGTCGTTGACGACCGCGTCGGTGCTGATCGTGATGCGGCCCTGCGGCGCGATGATCCGGCTGCACCAGTTGCCGAAGCCGTCGCGGTAGGCGACCAGCGGGACCGCCGGCGTGGTCAGCACCAGGTCAGGACGAACCAGGTCGGAGGCCCGCGAGTGGTGGATGTTGAGCACCAGCAGCATCGGCGTCGGCTGCGGGCACCAGTACGTCATCTCGAAACCGACCCGGATCTGCATGCTCTCTCCATGCGCGGCTGCTGCGCGCCGCGGTGCCCCGAGTATCGGTGCTTCGGCCGGATCGCGTCTCGTCCGCGACGACGCGGTGCAGCGCTGCGGCCGCGACAATTGCCGCATGACCCCCACCCCGAAAGAAGGCGACAGCGCCCACGTCGCGACGCTCGCCAACGGCGTCCGCGTCGTGGCGTTGCCGATGCCGCATCTCGAGACCTCCAGCGTCAGCGTGTTCGTGCGCACCGGCAGCGCCCACGAGAGCCGCAAGCTCAGCGGCATCAGCCACTTCGTCGAGCACATGGCGTTCAAGGGCACGCACGCGCGCAGCTGCCAGCAGATCAACCTCGACGCCGAACTGCTCGGCGCCGACGTCAACGCCCACACCGACAAGGATCACACGGCGTACCACATGAGCGGCCTGGCCCGGGACACCGGCCGCTTCCTCGCCATGCTGGGCGACATCGTCCAGAACAGCTCGTTTCCGGAGAGCGAGCTGGAGCGCGAGCGCCAGGTGCTGCTGCAGGAATACATCGAGGACGAGGAGGAGCCGATCTCGACCGCGTTCAAGCTGTTCGACAAGCTCTGCTACGGCGCCCATCCGCTGGCGCAGCCGGTGATCGGCCTGCGCGGCAACATCGCCCGGTTCGGCCGCGACGATCTCGTCGCCTATGTCGAGAAGCAGTACACGGCCGCCAACATCGTCGTCGGCGCCGCCGGCAACGTCGATGTCGACGCCGTCGTGCGCGACGCGGAAGCGATCTTCGGCCGCCTGCGCCCCGGCGCCGTGAACACGGTCGACGCGCCGGGCTACATCGGCGGCACCGCGGCCAAGGCGCTGGGCGGCAGCGCCCAGACCCACGTCGTCCTCGGCTACCCGATGCCGACCCTGGCCGACGACGCGCACCACGCCGGTGTCGTCGCCGCGACGCTGTTCGGCGAAGGCATGAGCTCGCCGCTGCTCGACGAGATCCGCGAGCGGCGCGGCCTGGCCTACTACCTCGCCTGCTCGGCCGACGTGAGCGAGATCGCCGGGCAGTTCGTGATCGAAGCGTCGACCGCGCCGGAGCACGTCGACGAGTTCATGGTCGAGGTCGAGCGCCTGCTCGCGGCCCAGGCCGATGCGGTGCGGGACACCGATCTCCAACGTGCGCGCAACCAGATCCTGGTGCGGCGGCTGCGTGCCGCCGAGCGGCCGTCGCGCCGCCTGGAAGATGCGGCGCTCGACCTGCTCGCGCTCGGCCGTGTCCGCTCGCGGCGCGAGCTGGCGGCGCGCATCGAGGCGGTGAGCGCCGCCGACGTGCGTGCGGCGTTCTCGCAGATGCTGCGCTCGCGCGAATCGCTGGCGATCACCGGCAAGCTGAGGAAGGGCGTGATCGAGCGCGCCCGCGAACGGGCTGCGGCGCGCTGACCGCGGCAGTCGGCGTCAGTCGGCGTCGGCCTGGCGCTGCTGTTCGAGCTTGTGCTTGTACTCGGCCGCGCGCTCCGGCGAGCGGCGCCGCATCGAGCCGTCGAGGCTCATGTCGCGGGCGAGGTCGAGCGCCTGTTCCGCGCGCAGGTTCGGGTCGAGGCCGACCAGCCGCTTCGAGCACCGGGCAACCCAGTCGATGTTCGAGCGGACGGGTTCGGCGGCGACCGTGCGGCGCAGCGGCGGCATCGGGGCGAGGGTATCGAACGAGGTGTTCATCGGTGTGGTCCACGAGCGATGGATGCGATGGCGAAAGTCTCGCCGCGCCGGGCCGGGCGTGCGCGTGCGCCGGCGCCGCTTGTCGGGAACGTCGTGTTACGAACGCTCATTTCGTGAAGTTTTCTCCGCCGATCGGACACGCGCGATCGGTGGTACGCACGGCGTGAAATCCCTGCGCCGGCCAGCGCCGGACGAGGGCGAGACAATCGCCGTTCCATGACGACTCCGGCACCGCTCACCGCCCGCTGGCTCGAGAGCTTCGAGCTGCAGCCGACGCGCACGCCGCTGCGCGCCGCCATCACCGCCGCCTACCGCCGCCCCGAGCCCGAGGCCGTGCCGCCGCTGCTCGGCGAGGCGCGCCTTCCGCCCGCCACGTCCGAGGCCGCCGGCGCGCTCGCACGCCGCCTCGCACAGGCGCTGCGCGACCGCAAGAGCTCGGCCGGCCGGGCCGGCCTGGTGCAGGGGCTGCTGCAGGAATACGCGCTGTCGTCCCAGGAGGGCGTCGCCTTGATGTGCCTGGCCGAAGCGCTGCTGCGGATCCCCGACGCCGCCACGCGCGACGCGCTGATCCGCGACAAGATCAGCACCGGCCAGTGGCACGAGCACGTCGGCCAGAGCCCGTCGCTGTTCGTGAACGCCGCGACCTGGGCGCTGCTGCTCACCGGCAAGCTGGTCGCCACGCACAGCGAGGCCGGTCTCTCGAACGCACTGGCGCGCCTGATCGGCAAGGGCGGCGAGCCGCTGATCAGGAAGAGCGTGGACCGCGCCATGCGCATGATGGGCGAGCAGTTCGTCACCGGCGAGACGATCGGCGAGGCGCTGGCCCGTTCGAAGCCGCTCGAGGCGATCGGCTTTCGCTACTCCTACGACATGCTGGGCGAAGCGGCGCTCACCTCCGCCGACGCCGTGCGCTATCTCGACGACTACGAGCGCGCGATCCACGCCATCGGCCGGGCCTCCGCCGGGCGCGGCGTCTACGACGGCCCCGGCATCTCGATCAAGCTCTCCGCCCTGCATCCGCGCTACAGCCGGGCCCAGCAGCGACGCGTGCGCGACGAGCTCTACCCGGTGCTGCAGCGCCTGGCGATGCTCGCCAGGCAGTACGACATCGGCCTCAACATCGATGCCGAGGAAGCCGATCGTCTCGAGCTCTCGCTCGACCTGCTCGAGCGCCTGTGCGCCGAGCCCGGGCTCGCGGGCTGGAACGGCATCGGCTTCGTCGTGCAGGCGTACCAGAAGCGCTGCCCTTTCGTGATCGACCACGTGATCGACCTGGCGCGGCGCAGCGGCCAGCGCCTGATGGTGCGGCTCGTCAAGGGCGCCTACTGGGACAGCGAGATCAAGCGGGCGCAGGTCGACGGCCTGGACGGCTATCCGGTCTACACGCGCAAGGCCTACACCGACATCGCCTACCTCGCCTGCGCGAAGCGGCTGCTGGCCGCGCCCGAGGCGGTCTATCCGCAATTCGCGACGCACAACGCGCACACCGTCGCGGCGATCCACGAGATGGCCGGCCCCGAGCGCTACGTGGCCGGCCAGTACGAATTCCAGTGCCTGCACGGGATGGGCGAGCCGCTCTACGAACAGGTGGTCGGGCCGGTCGCCGACGGCAAGCTCGGCCGGCCATGCCGCATCTACGCACCGGTCGGAACGCACGAGACCCTGCTCGCGTACCTCGTGCGCCGGCTGCTCGAGAACGGCGCCAACACGTCGTTCGTCAACCGGATCGCCGATGCGTCGATCCCGATCGAGGCGCTGGTCGAGGATCCGGTGTTGACCGTCGAACGCATGGCCGCGAGCGACGGCGTGGTCGGCCGCCCGCATCCGATGATCGAAGCGCCGCGCGACATCTACGGAACCTCGCGGCTCAACTCGCGCGGGCTCGACCTGTCGAACGAAGACGCCTTGATCGCGCTGACCGCGGGCCTCGGCGCGAGCGCAGGCATGGCGTGGATGGCGGGCCCGCTGCTCGCGCGCGATGTCGCACCCGGCGCGACATCGCCGGTCAGGAATCCCGCGGACCACCGCGACGTGGTCGGCCACGTCCAGGAGGCGACCTTGGCCGACGTCGAGACGGCCCTGGCCGATGCGGCGGCGGTCGCCGGGGTGTGGGCCGGGGTGTCGCCCGCTGAGCGCGCGGCGAGCCTCGAACGCGCCGCCGCGCAGCTGGAAACGGATCTGCCGCGGCTTCTCGGGCTGCTCGCCCGCGAGGCCGGCAAGACTTGTCCGAACGGCATCGGCGAAGTGCGCGAAGCGGTCGACTTCCTCCGCTTCTATGCCGCCGAAGCGCGCCGCGATGTCCGCGTCGAGACGCACAAGCCGCTCGGCCCCGTCGTCTGCATCAGCCCGTGGAATTTTCCGCTGGCCATCTTCACCGGCCAGATCGCGGCAGCGCTCGCTGCCGGCAACCCGGTGCTCGCCAAGCCTGCCGAGCAGACGCCGCTCGTCGCCGCCTGCATGGTGCGCGTGCTCTGGGGCGCCGGCGTTCCGCGCGCCGTCCTGCAGCTGCTGCCCGGCCGCGGCGAGACCGTCGGCGCGGCGCTGGTCGCCGATGCGCGGGTCCAGGGCGTCATGTTCACCGGCTCGACGGACGTCGCGCGGCTGCTGCAGAAGAGCCTCGCGGGCCGCTGCACGACCGATGGCCGCAGCGTGCCGTTGATCGCCGAGACCGGCGGCCAGAACGCGATGCTGGTCGATTCGTCGGCACTGGTCGAGCAGGTCGTCGCCGACGTCGTCGCCTCGGCCTTCGACAGCGCCGGCCAGCGTTGCTCGGCCCTGCGCGTGCTCTGCGTGCAGGAGGAAGCCGCCGACAAGGTCGTGGCGATGCTGAAGGGCGCGATGGCCGAGGCGCGCATCGGCGACCCGTCGGAGCTTTCGGTCGATGTCGGCCCGGTCATCGATGCGGAAGCGCGCGACCAGATCGAGCGGCACATCGCGCGCATGCGGGACAAGGGCCGCGCCGTGTTCCGCGCTGCCCGGGGCGGCGACGACGCCACCGCGCACGGCACCTTCGTCGTGCCGACGCTGATCGAGCTCGATCACCTGGGCGAGCTCGAGCACGAGATCTTCGGCCCGGTGCTGCACCTGATCCGCTACCGGCGGCGCGACCTCGGCCGCATGATCGAGCAGATCGACGCCACGGGCTACGGCCTCACGCTCGGCGTCCATTCGCGCATCGAC
>CAZZVH010000067.1:0-11443 GCA_964657365.1 uncultured Burkholderiaceae bacterium | reverse complement strand
GCAGAAGGCGTTGTTCCATCGCGCCGACTGCAACCGCGCCGCGCGGCGCGGGCAGTACGACGCATCCAGCGACGCGCCGGCCCTCGCCTGAATTTCAACCCCTCACCGAATCGAAAGCACCCGCATGACCACCACGCTCGACGAGCAATGCATCAACACGCTCCGCTTCCTGTCGGTCGACATGGTGCAGAAGGCCAACAGCGGCCACCCCGGCCTGCCGCTCGGCGCCGCGCCGATGGCCTACGCGCTGTGGACGCGCCACCTGAAGCACAACCCGGCCAGCCCGCTCTGGCCCGACCGCGATCGTTTCGTGCTCTCGGCCGGGCACGGCTCGGCGCTGCTCTACAGCCTGCTCCACGTGACCGGCTACGACCTCTCGCTCGCGGACATCCAGCAGTTCCGGCAGTGGGGCAGCAAGGCGCCGGGGCACCCGGAGCGCGGCCACACGGCCGGCGTCGAGATCACGACCGGGCCGCTCGGCCAGGGCCTGGCCAACGCGGTCGGCATGGCGATCGCCGAAGCCCATCTCGCGGCCCGCTACAACCAGGACGGCCACACCGTCGTCGACCACCGCACCTGGGTCATCGCCAGCGACGGCGACCTGATGGAAGGCGTCGCCTCGGAGGCGGCGTCGCTGGCCGGCCACCTAAAGCTCGGCAAGCTCGTGGTCCTCTACGACAACAACTCGGTGACGCTCTCTGCCGGCACCGACATGACCTTCTCCGAAGACCGCGCCGCACGCTTCGAGGCCTACGGCTGGCAGACGATCACGGTCGAGAACGGCGAAGACGTCGAGGCGGTCGACGCGGCCATCGTCGCCGCCGCGGCCGACACGACGCGGCCGTCGTTGATCCTGGTCAAGACGCACCTCGGCTTCGGCTCGCCCGAGCAGGACAGCTTCAAGGCGCACGGCTCGCCGCTCGGCGCCGCCAACGTGCAGAAGACCAAGGAGAAGCTCGGCTGGCCGCTGGAGCCCGCGTTCTACCTGCCGGCCGACGCGCTGGCGCATTTCCGCGAGGCGACGACCAGCGGCATGCAGGCCGAAGGCGCCTGGCACGAGGCCATGACAGCCTATGCGGCGGCCTTCCCCGAGCTCGCCGCCGAGCTGCAAGGCCGCCTGCGCGACGAGCTGCCGGCCGGCTGGGACGCCGACATCCCCGTGTTCCCGGCCGACGCGAAAGGCGTGTCGACCCGCGTCGCGGGCGGCAAGGTCATGAACGCGATCGCGCCGAAGCTGGTCGCGCTGGTCGGTGGCTCGGCCGATCTCGACCCGTCGACCTACACCGCGCTCAAGGGGCAGGGCGACTTCAACCCGCCGCTGCATCCGGGCCAGGACAGCGAAGGCTCCGACGCCATGGGCTGGAGCCGATCGGGCCGCAACCTGCACTTCGGCGTCCGCGAGCACGCGATGGGCTCGATCGTCAACGGCCTCGCGGCGCACGGCTACTGCATCGGTTTCGGCTCGACCTTCCTGATCTTCTCCGACTACATGCGCCCGCCGATCCGGCTCGCCGCGCTGATGGGCCTGCACGTCGTCCACGTCTTCACGCACGACAGCCTCGCGCTCGGCGAGGACGGGCCGACGCACCAGCCGGTCGAGCAGCTGGCCAGCCTGCGCGCGATCCCGAAGCTCACGGTGATCCGGCCGGGCGACGCCAACGAGACCGCGGTGGCCTGGAAGGTCGCGATCGAGACACGCGACCGGCCGGTGCTGCTGGCGCTGACCCGGCAGGACTTGCCCACCCTCGACCGCACGCAGTTCGCGAGCGCGGACGGCCTGCGCCAGGGCGCCTACGTGCTGAGCGACGCGCCGAACGCGGCGCCCGCCCTCATCCTCATGGCAAGCGGCTCGGAGGTGGGGCTGGTCGTCGCCGCGGCCGCCCGGCTGCGCCAGGACGGGATCGCGGTGCGCGTCGTCTCGATGCCGAGCTGGGACCTGTTCGAGATGCAGCCGAAGGCCTATCGCGACCAGGTGCTGCCGCCTTCGGTGACGGCGCGGCTGGCCGTGGAGTTGGGCGTCGAACAAGGTTGGGACCGCTACACCGGCGACCACGGCGACATGATCGGCGTCGACCGGTTCGGCGCCTCGGCGCCGGCCGACGTGCTGCTCGAGAAGTACGGCTTCAGCGTCGACAACGTCGTCGCGAAGGCGAAGGCGCTGCTTGGCTAGACTGGCTCCCCGTTCACTCATGGCCGTCGCCGGGCCCATCGTCATGAAGATCCCGTCGTGCATCCTCAGCTTGTCGATCGCGCTGCTGGCCGGCGGCGCCCTGGCGGCGGAAGACCCGGCCGCGACGGTCAGGCGCCTGTCGCAGGAGTTCTCCGATGCATCGGCCAAGGGCGACGCCGCGGTGTTCAGGCGTCTCCTGCACAAGGACGTCGTGTTCATGAACGAAGGCGGCCAGCTCGCCACCAAGGACGAGATCGTCGCCAGTGCTCGGCCGGCCGCTGCCGGCGTGACCAACGATCTCGTGCAGGACGACTTCCACGTCGTCTTCGTCGGCAACGTCGCGGTCACGAGCTTCACCGACCATTCGACGGTGCACTTCTTCGGCCAGGTGATCCGGCCCGACTTCCGCTCGACCGAGGTCTGGGCCAAGATGGGCGCCGGTTGGCAGATGATCTCCAGCCAGACGGTCGCGTTGCTGGTCGACCCGCCGGCGGTCGCGGTCGCGCCGAAGCTGCTCGACGACTACGTCGGCACGTATGCCGCCGATCCGTCGTTCGTGATCCGGATCCGGCGCGATGGCGACGCGCTGGTGAGCTCGACCAACGGCGCCGCCGAGGCGCCGCTTCTCGGCGAAAGCGCCGACGTGTTCTTCACCGCCGGGCAGGCCCGCGTGCGCCGCATCTTCGAGCGCGACGCCTCGGGCGCGGTGACGGGCTTCCGCTCGCGCCGCGAGGGCATGGACCTCGTCTTCCGACGGCAGACGGCCGGCTGATCCTGCGCGCTTTCGGCGGGGTCGGTTCGGCGCGCAAGCGGCCTGCGGAACAGAGCCGGTTTCACCGTCGTTTTCGAGGTCTCCGAAGCCCCTTTGTGTCCGGATCGGACACACGCCGGCCAGCTCCCTGGCGAACAATCGGCGTCATGGATTCCGACGCCGAACGCCTGTTCCACGAAGGCAATGCGCACCTGCACGCGCAGGACCACGCACGCGCCGAGGCGTGCTTCCGCAGCGCCGTCACGATCGACCCGCTGCTGGCCGAGGCGCACGCCAATCTCGGCTGGGTGGTCGAACGCACCGGCGCACCCGACCTCGCCGAGGGCCACTATCGCCGCGCCCTCGCGCTCAGCTCCGGCGATGTCCAGCTGCGCCTGAACTACGGCGCCTTCCTCGCGAAGATGAAGCGCTTCAAGGCGGCCGAGCGGGTCTACACCGGCGCCGTCGATCTCGATCCGGCGCGGCCGCAGGTGTGGTCGAACCTGGCCTCGCTCTACGCCCAGATGGAGCGCTTCGAGGACGCCGAAGACTGCTGCCGCAAGAGCCTCGCGCTCGACCCCGGGTACGCCAAGGCGCACATCAACCTGGCCTTCCTCTGCCTGCGTCGCGGCCTGTTCGGCGAAGGACTGGCGCACTACGAGTGGCGCACCTGGCAGGCCGACCTCTCGAAGCACGTGGCCGGCCCGCGCTGGGCCGGCGAGTCGCTGATCGGCAAGTCGATCGTGATCGGCCACGAGGCGGGCTACGGCGATGCGATCCAGTTCAGCCGCTACGCGGGCCTGCTCCGGCAGCGTGGCGCCAGCCGCGTCGCGCTGGTCTGCCCGCAGCCGCTGCGAGACCTGTTCGCGACGCTCGAAGGCGTCGACCAGGTGGTCGGCTACGACGAGCCCCTGCTCGGCGAGTGGGACACCTGGACGTCGCTGATGAGCCTGCCGTTCCACCTGCAGACACGCGTCGACACCATCCCGGCCGCCCTGCCCTACCTGCGCTCGCCGCCGGCCGACGCGGCCCGCTGGGCGGCCCGGCTGCCCGGCGCGCGCACCCGCATCGGCCTGGTCTGGCGCGGCGGCGCCAGCTTCCACAACGATGCCGACCGCTCGATCCCGTCGCTCGACGACCTGCTGCCGCTGCACCGCGCCGCGGAGCGCGCCGACCCCGGCGGCACGCGCTTCGTCAGCCTGCAACTCGTGCGGCCGCAGAACGACACGTCCGGTGGGGCGTTCGACCTGTGCGACCTGACCGCCGGCATCGAGAACTTCGCCGACACCGCGGCGCTGATCTCGAACCTCGATCTCGTGATCGGCGTCGACACCTCGGTGCTGCACCTGGCCGGCGCGCTGGGCAAGCCTTGCTGGCTGCTGCTGCCGCGCCACATGACCGACTGGCGCTGGCTGTCGGGCCGAACCGATTCGCCGTGGTATCCGCAGGCGATGCGCCTGTTCGCTCAGCCGAGCCCCGGGGACTGGAGCTCCGTGGTCGGGGCGGCGTCAATCGCGCTGACGGAATTCCTGGCCGGCCGCCGGTCTGCCGACCCCTCATGACCCTGGTGATTTCGCCGCGTCGGCGCTTCGCTCGTCGAATGCGGATGCTGGCCGTTTGTCTGGTCGCCTCCCTGGCTTCGGCGGCGTTCGCCCAGAGCTCGCCCGGGCCGGAGGCAGCGGCGGCATCGAACGCGGCCCCGCTGGCCGGCACGTTCGCGGCAGGCGTGAAGGCCTTCGATGCAGGCCGGCGCGACGAGGCGTTCCGGATCTGGCTACCGCTCGCCGTCCAGGGCAACTCCCAGGCGCAGTTCAACGTCGCCTTCCTGTACGAGGAGGGCCTGGGCGTCGCCAGGAACGAGGTCGAGGCGGCGCGCTGGTATCTCGCGGCGGCGGAGCGGGGCGACGTCGCCGCGCAGTCGAAGATCGGCAGCCTGTACGAAGCCGGCGTCGGCGTCCAGGAGGACCTCGATGCGGCGGCCCGCTGGTACGGGCAGGCGGCCAGGGGCAGTGCGAGCGATCCGGTGGCTGCCCGGGAGGCGCGCGAGCGCCTGGCCGCCCTTCCCGACCGCTTCCATCTCGATCCCGAGGAGGTCACGCTGTTCGATGGCGGGCGCTTCGTCCTTCGCCACGCGGCCAGCGGCGAGTGCGTCATCGCGCTGCAAGGGACGGTGACGTCGTCGGCCGACTACAAGTTCGACGACGTCGTCAAGAAGGCCAGGGCGCAAGGGTGCGCGCGACCCCTCACGTTGCTGCTCGAATCGCCGGGTGGCCTCGTCGATGCCGGAATCGCCCTGGGGCGCAGCGTGCGCGAGGAAGGCATGCACACGGTGGCGAGGTACGCCTGCGCCTCGTCCTGCGCGACCATCTTCCTGGGCGGCACCGAGCGAACCCTCTGGGGCTCGCGTGCCGCGATCGGGTTGCACCAGCCCCGCCTGGTTCGCGTCGGCGACAGCCTCGATCTCGGGCGGTGTGTCACGACCAACCTCGACCCGTCGGTCGTCGCCATGCGGCGGTACCTCGAATTCGCCCTGCCGCAGAGTTCCGATCAGGTCATGGCCATCGTGATCAAGACGCCCTGCTCGTCCATCACCTGGGTGAATGGCAAGCAGGCGCTCGACCTGGGTGTCGCCACGCGCGTCGAAGCGGAACACGAGGACGTCTTCGGACCCCGTGCGGGCCGCATCGCCGAAAGCGGCTCGGCCCCGCGCTAGCGCGGGATCGAGACCGGTTCGCTCAGTACGTGACGGTGACCGTCACCGTGTCGGTGTACGTGCCGGGGATCGCGCCGGTGACCGTCGGCAGGCGGCCGTAGACCGTCAGCGACTGGTTCGAACCGGTTCCGACGCCCGGCGTCACGGCGCTCAGCGAGGTGCCGTCGCCCCAGACGATCGAGTGCAGGGAGTCGGAGTAGAGCTGATAGCCGAGCGTCTTGATGCCGTTCTTGACGGAACGGGCCGAGAAGTTCGACGCGCCGCCGGCGTTGACGCCGGCGTTGAGGGCGACGCTGTACGGCGTCGTCGCCGAGCAGATCACGGTCACGTTGGTGCTCGCGTCGATCGGCACGGCCGCCGAGGTCGGGTCGATCGCCGAGCCGAAGTTGATCGTGCCGCCCGAGACGGTGCACGAGCTGGTGAAGGTGGCCGAGACGGCGATGCTGCCGGTGGCGGTCGCTGCCTGTCCGGAGGTGCCGACCAGCAGGAGCCCGGTGGCGAGAGCGATGGCGGCGACGATGCGGTTGTGGGTGCGGTTCATGGTGGGTACCTCGGGGGGTTAGCTGAATTTCTTTCGATGGACGGAATTCTGCGCATCGCCCCCGTTCCCGCCTAGATGGCGCAGCCCCAGACCGCTTGAACGCATCCCACGTGCTCCGTGTATGCATAACGCGGACAGCCCCGATCGCTCGAAATGCGCGCCGAACCCGCCGGATGTGACAAAACGCAGCGGCCCGCAGATCGGGCGTGACGCGCTTCACGAACGCGGCCCTGGCCGCCTCTGGCTCTCAACGGCGGCGGCGCACCAGCGAGCCGGCCAGCGCCAGCGCCGCCAGCAGCATCACGACGCCGCCGAAGCCCTGCGCAGTCACCAGGATGTTGCCGGTTTCGACGATCGCCCAGCCCGCGACCAGGGACGGAGCGACCATCGCCAGGTACGAGACGACGAAGACGATCGCCAGCACGCCCGCGCTTTCGTGCGGCTGGGCGAGCATCACCACCGAGCGCAGCGCACCCTGGAAGCCGGCGCCGAAACCGATGCCGGCCAGCGCCGTGCCGAGGTAGAACGCGATCGCCGAACGCTCGCCCAGCGCCACGACGACGATCGCCGTGCCGACCAGCAGCATCGCTGCGCCGAAGGTGAGCGTGCTGCGCGGTTCCAGCTTGCGCAACACCAGCACCGTCGCTCCACCGCTCGCGGCGAGAACGAACAAGGCGATGCCGCCGAGCAGGGACGCATCCAGGCCGAACACCGCGTGGACGAGACGCGGCCCGAGCGACGCGTAGAAACCGCCCATCGCCCAGACGGCGACCAGCACCGGGATGGCCAGGAGCAACGCCCCGCGCGTGGCCGCCGGCACGCTGAACTGCGGCTTCAGCGACGCCAGGGCGCCGCCGCGCGGCGGATTCGACTCGGCCATCAGGTAGATGCCGACGCCCTGGAGCACGAAGACGGCGCCGAGCACGAGGTAGACGAGCTGCGCCGGGGCCGGCAGGTAGTGGACCATCAGCCCGCCGACCAGGCCGCCGAGCGCGGTGCCCATCGGCGGCGCCACCGAGTTGGCGATGCCGCCCTTCAGCTTGTCGATATCGATCATGCCGGCGCCCACGGCGGCGATGGCGGCGCCCGTCGACAGGCCCTGGATGATGCGGGCGACGATCAGCGCGGCGACGCCGTCCGCGGTCGCGAAGACGAGCATCGAGGCGGCCTGCACCGCGATGGCCGCGATCAGCACCGGCCGCCGGCCGACGTGGTCGGAGAGGCGCCCGAAGACCAGCAGCGCGCCGAGCAGGGCCACCGCGTAGATGCCGAAGACGACGGTGACGACGATCGGCGAGAAGCCCCACTCGGCCTGGTAGAGCGTGTAGAGCGGCGTCGGCGCGCTCGAGCCGGCGAGGAACGAGGCGGTGATCGAGGCGAGCAGGTAGAAGGCCGCCTTCGACGACAGCACACCCGGCCGGTGCGGCATCGCGATCGAGAATTCGGCGGGCATGGCGTGGGCGGTGGGCATCTCGTTCTCCTCGGCGCGAGTAGACAGGTCTGTCTGGTCTTGCAGTGTACAGACCTGTCTGTTATTGTCAAGCCATGCACACGACCCCTGCCGTTCCGGAAAAGCGCTCCGCCCGCGCCCGCCTGCTCGCCGCCGCCCAGGAGCTGTTCTACGACGAGGGCGTGCACACGGTCGGCATCGACCGGATCATCGAGCGCGCCGGGGTCGCCAAGGCGTCGCTCTACGACACCTTCGGCAGCAAGGAGGAGCTGGTGCGCTCCTATCTCGCGGCCCGGCAGGACGTGCGCCGCGCCCGCATCCTCGAGCGCATCGCCCGCTTCACGACGCCGCGCACGCGCTTGCTCGGCGTGTTCGACGCGATCGGCGAGCTGTTCGTCGAGCCGGGCTTTCGCGGCTGTGCGTTCATGCGCGCCAGTGCTGAAGTCAAGCCGGGCAGCAGCATCACGACCGCCTGCGACGACGCGCGCGCCTGGACCCGCGCCCTCTTCGCCGATCTCGCCCGCGAGGCCGGCGTGGCGCGCCCAGCGGTGCTCGCCCGGCAGCTCGTGCTGCTGTACGACGGCGCCACGATCTCGGCCCAGATGGACCGCGATCCGAAAGCCGCCGCTGCCGCGAAAGCCGTCGCAGCCCTGGCGGCCTAGCGCCGGGGTGCCGCGCCGGCGGCGTGCCGGTCGCGCAGCTCGCGCTTGAGCACCTTGCCGATGGCGCTGCGCGGCAGCTCGTCGATCCAGTGCAGCGCGGCGAGCCGCTGGGTCTTGCCGATGCGCTGGTTGAACCAGGCCAGCAGCTCCGCCTCGCCGATGCCGTGCCCGGGCCGGCGCACGACGAAGGCGACCGGCGTCTCGCCCCATTGCTCCGAGGGCACGCCGACCACCGACGCGTCGGCGACCGACGGATGCTCGCGCAGCACGCCCTCCAGGTCGCTCGGGTAGATGTTGAAGCCGCCGCTGATGACCATGTCCTTCTTGCGATCGAGCAGCGTCAGGAAGCCGTCGTCGTCGAATCGGCCGACGTCGCCGGTGCGGATGTAGCGCAGGCCCTCGGGGCTGAACCACTCGGCCTCGCGCGTCTTGTCGGGCCGGCCGTGATAGCCGAGCATCATCGCGCCGGAGCGCCCGACGACTTCGCCCGTCGCTCCCTGCTCCACTTCGGCGCCCGCGTCGTCGATCAGGCGCACGTCGTGGCCTTCCATCGGCTGGCCGACCGTGTGCAGCTTGTCGGGATGCGCGTGCGCGACCAGCATGCAGCTGCCACCGCCTTCGGTCATGCCGTAGAACTCGACCAGGCCGCCGGGCCAGCGAGCCAGCACGTCGGCCTTGAGCGCCGCGGCGAACGGCGCGCTGGTGCAGAACTTCAGCAGGAACGACGACAGGTCGTGCTGGCCGAACGTGGGCAGCGCCATCAGCCGCTGGTACTGCACCGGCACCAGCATCGTGTGGGTGGCGCGGTGTCCGGCGGCCAGCTGCAGGTACTCCGCGGCGTTGAACTTCGCCATCAGCACCGCCGTGCCGCCCCAGCCGATGGTCGGCAGGAAGACCACCAGCGTCGTGTTCGAGTAGAGCGGGGTCGCGAGCACCGTCACGCTGCCCGGCCCGTAGCCGAATGCCGCGCCGCCGCGCCGCAGCTGGGCCCAGCGCATCGCGTGCGGCTGGACGATGCCCTTGGGCGTGCCCGTCGTGCCCGACGAATAGATGATGTTGAACGCCCAGTCGGGGCCGGGCGAGACGGGCGCCGGCGACGCGCCTTCGGCCGCCAGCCAGTGCGCGAACGGACGGCCTGCGGACGCGTCGTCGAGGGCGACGCGCGGCACGCCGGCGTCGCCCGCCGGGCCGAACGCGCCGGCCGCAGCGGCATCGACGAACAGCAGCGCCGCGCCCGAATCGGCGAGCATGCCGGCGAGGCTGCGCGCCGTTTCTCCCGGCGCGAGCGGCGCGACGACCACGCCTGCGCGCAATGCGCCGAGGAACACCGCCGCGTATTCGACCGACGACGCGGCGCAGATCGCGATCGTCTCGCCCGGCCCGACGCCGTCGCGCTGTAGCGCTGCGGCGACGCGGTCCATCAGCGCATCGAGCTCGCCGTAGCTCAGCGTGCGACGGGCGTCGACCAGGGCGGCGTGACGCGGGTCGCGACGGGCGTGCTTGCGCACCATGTCGGCGAGCAGGCCGAACTCCGCATCGAACGGCGTCGCCACGAGCGTCTGCGCCTCGTCGGCGTCATGCGCTGCGCCATCCTCCTGTGCCGGATCCATTCAATAGCCCAGCAGGTTGCGCCGCACGTGCAGGAGATGGCCGTGCGTGTGCCGCATGGCCCGCGCCAGATCGCGCTCCTTGAGCGCATCGACGATGTCGCGGTGCTCGCGCTGGTACTCGAGCCGCCGCTCCGGCGTGACGCTGCGCAGCTTCAGCATGCCCCATTCGGCCTGCGAGCGCGCCCGGCCCATGGTGCGGAACAGCTGCATCACGAAGGCGTTGTGGGCGGCCTCCGCGATCAGCTCGTGCAGCTCCCGGTCCCAGTGCTCGAACATCGCCAGCGAGGTCGCCGACTCGGCGGCGGCGCAGCAGGCGTCCATGCGCGCGAAGTCGGCGGCCGTCGCGTTGTGGATGACCAGGTCGACCAGCGCCGGCTCCAGGGCGATGCGTGCTTCCATGAGCTCGGAAGGGCTGGTGTGGACTGGCTCTCCCGCCGCCGTGTCGGCGCCCGGCGCGGCGACGACGGGATCGCTCACGTAGGTGCCGCTGCCGACGGTCTGGCGGATCAGCCCTTGTGCCTTCAGCTGCGAGAGCACGCGCCGCACCGCCGAGCGGCCGATGCCGTAGGTCTCGCTCAGGGACCGCTCGGTGGGAATGCGGTGGCCCGGCTGCCAGGCACCCGTGCGCAAGCCGTCGACGATGGCATCGCGCAAGGTCTCAGCATCATGGGTGGAGGTCGGTCCGGGCATTCGGCAAGCGTCGACCAATGCAACCCAATTGTCAACCGGGTCGATCCCGGGTAGGTCCCTACTTGACCATGCCGCATGCCGCTCCGTAGAGTGCGTTCGTGCTGGCCCGTGCTTTGGGCCGGATTGGTCCGATTCTCCCACCACGCATGAAGCTCGCCACCTTTCAACTCGACGGTCATCGCTGCGTCGGCATCGTCGCCGCCGACGAACAATCCATCCAGCGGCTCGCCGTCGATGCCGGCACGGCCCATCGCGGCGTCCTGGCGCTGGTCGAGTTGCTGGCATCGGGCGGCAGCCTGCCCGCCACCGACGGCGCGCCGCTGCCGATCGCGTCGGTCCGTCTCGAGGCGCCGCTGCCCGTGCCTCTGCGCAATCTGTGGTGCGTCGGCCGGAACTACCACGCCCATGCCAAGGAGCTGGCCCAGTCGGTGTTCAAGGCCAACGCCGCCAAGGCCGACGACTGGCCGATCGTCTTCACCAAGGTGCCGGAATGCGTGGTCGGCCCGCACGACGACGTGTCGATGCCCGGCGCCGATGTCTCGACGCAGATCGACTACGAAGCCGAGCTCACCATCGTCATCGGCAAGGGCGGCAAGAACATCGCCCGTGCCAACGCGCTCGGCCACGTCTTCGGCTACACGATCGTCAACGACGTGACCGCCCGCGACGTGCAGATGCGGCACCAGCAATGGGACCTCGGCAAGTCGTTCGACACCTTCTGCCCGATGGGCCCGTGGGTCGTCACGGCCGACGAGCTCGACGGCACGAAGACGCGCGTGCGCTGCTGGGTCAACGGCGACTTGCGCCAGGACGGCCCGATCGAGAACATGATCTTCGACATCCCGACGCTGATCGA
>CAZZVH010000066.1:0-11461 GCA_964657365.1 uncultured Burkholderiaceae bacterium | reverse complement strand
GCACGACGACGCGCGGGCCGTCGGCGGCGAACGGCTCGTCCCGGGCGGCCGCGCGGGCCGCCTCGGCGCCGTCGCCATCGCCATCGCCGAGCTCGACGACGACGACGTCGGCGCCACCGTAGTCCGCATCGCGCAGCGCCTGCCACGACGCGGCGACGAGCGTCACCGCGACGCCGTCACGTGCGGCTAAACCGGTTGCGAGCCCGGCACGCACGAGCGGCGCATCCGACGCGATCGCGATGCGCATGGCCGCGCCCGTCGATGTCGCGGCGTTCAATGGCAACGCCGTTCGGTCGGCCATTCACCGACCTCGACCTGCAGGTCGCGCGGCGCACCGCCGCGCAGGATCGACAGCGTCGCCGTCTTGCCGACATGCGACGACAGCGTGCGGCGCAGCCGGCGCAGATCGCCCGCTACCTCGCCCTCGGCACGGACGACGATGTCGCCGATCAGCAGGCCGGCACGCTCGGCCGGGCCCTTCGGCGCCAGCGACGAGATCAGCAAGCCGGTGTCGTCGTTCGCGGGCATGGGAAGGGGCACCGGCTGCGCACCGATGCCGAGCCACGGCCGCGCGACATGGCCATTGGCGAGCAGCGCCTCCACGACGCGCGTGACCGTCACTGATGGCACGACGATGCCGTAGCTGCGCGACAGCGCAGCCGTGGCGATGCCGATGACCGCACCGCTGGCGTCGGCCACCGGCGCCCCGGAGAGACCGTCGTAGATGCCGCCGTCGAGACGGATCAGCTGGTCGACGCTGCCGCCGAGCCACGTCTGCCAGGCGCCGCCGACGCGGTTGACGAGGCCGGCGCTGGCCAACGTGTCGCCCTCGCCGCTACGGCCGACGGCGATCGCGAAGTGGCCGGCACGCAGGGTCGCGGCATCGCCGATCGCGGCCGGCACGAGCGTGGTCTCGCCGGCGATCCGGAAGAGCGCGATATCGGTCGACGAATCCATGCCGACCAGGGTCGCTTCGAGGTCGTTGCCGCCGGCGCCGACCAGCGTGACGGCGGCCGGCGTGCGCCGAAAGACATGGGCAGCCGTGACGACGAGCCCGTCGCGCCAGACGACGCCCGAAGCGACGGCCTGGCGCTTTCCGCGCACGGCCACCGTGGCGGCGCCGACGCGATCGACGATCGCCGCGATCGCCTCGGAATGGGCCACCAGCGGATTGACCGTGGCGTGGCCCTGTGGGTGTTCGTTCATGCGGAAGCTCTTTCGTTCGGGAGTGGACGAAAGGTACGCCGCACGCTGCGGCGGCGTATCCGCCGGACGGCCAGCATCCGCTCCCAGCCTGCCCAACTGGGGCGGCAGGCTGCGCTTTGCAAGTCCGGGCCGGCCTGCAGCGGCCGCGGCGCAGCCTCTGGCTGTCAGCGTTTCTCGGCGAGAACGTCGATCATGCTCATGTCCGGGAAGCTGCCGAGCAGCGTCAGCGCGTGCTTCGCGAGCTCGCGCGGCACTTGGCCGGCGAGATGGGCGAACCGCCCGGCGTTGTCGGCGAAGACGTCGAAGATTCCGTAGCTGCCGTCGGCCATCCGGATCGCGAACCACGCGAGCGTTCCCGCCTCCTGCGCCACGAGACCTTCGGCGCCGTGCAGGAAGCTCTCGACGTCGTTGCCGTGGCCGGATTTCGCGGCGAAGGTGAGCAGCAACGCCTTGGTGGCCTGCGCGGGGACCGGATTGGTCCCGAGGCGGCTGGCGAGGATGTCGATCTTCTCGATCGAAGGTGCCTCGGAGAGCAAGGTCGACGCGTTCGCCATGAGCGCCGCGGCGATCGGCCCGGAGAGGTGGGCGTCGCGGCCCGCTTCGCCGGCGAAGGCGTCGAAGATGCCGAATTCGCTGCGGCTGAACTTCAGGGCGAACCAGGCCGACGTGAGCGGCTCGTCGCGCGCCATCGCCAGCGCCGATGTCAGGAAGGCCTCGACGTCGGCGGCCTTCTCGGGCTTGGCATGGACGCGAGCCAACAGGCCTTTGGTGACGATCATGGCGTTCTCCCAGGATGAGCGCATGTGGCGCGACGGGGCATTTTGGCAAGCTTCGTTCCTGGACGCCGGCGCCACGTTCGCGACCGCGGCACGCCGTTCGCGCTGCGGTCCCGTCGATTCGTCGCACGGTCGGCGACGGGCTCCGTGGCGTCGATAGAGTGGCGCCGTTCCTCGGAGAAACCCATGCTCGAAGCCCGTGGCCTTGTCAAATCGTACGGAAGCCGCACCGTCGTCTCCGTCCTCTCGCTCTCTGTCGGCGCCGGCGAGATCGTCGGCCTGCTCGGGCCGAACGGTGCCGGCAAGTCGACGACGGTGGCGATGCTGTGCGGCCTGGTCGGCGCCGACGGCGGCGAAGTGTTCGTCGGCGAAGGCGCGGCACGCGAGAAGCTCACCGAGCGAAGCAGCCAGGCCAAGCGCCGCATCGGCGTCGTGCCGCAGGATCTCTCGATCTACGAAAACCTCGGCGCCGCGGCCAACCTCGAGCTGTTTGGCGCGCTGTACGGGATGTCGGGCGCGCTGCTGCGCGAACGCGTCGACGCGGCGCTGGTGCTGGTCGGGCTCGCCGACCGCGCCAGGGACAAGCCGTCGACCTTCAGCGGCGGCATGAAACGCCGGCTCAACATCGCGGCCGCGCTGGTCCACGATCCCGACATCCTGATCCTCGACGAGCCGACGGTGGGCGTCGATCCGCAGAGCCGCAACGCGATCTTCGACAACCTCGAGGAACTGCGCCGCCGCGGCAAGGCGCTGCTCTACACGACGCATTACATGGAAGAGGCCGAGCGCCTCTGCGACCGCATCGTCATCGTCGACCATGGCAAGGTGGTGGCGAGCGACACCCTGGCCGGCATCGGGCGGCTGCTGCCGGCGACGCAGTCGCTCGAGATCGAGCTCGACGGCCCGCTCGACCTGGCGACGATCGCGGCGCTGCCCGGGATCGCCCATCCGGAGCTGCGCGGACACGTGCTGCACGCCGGTGTCGCCGATCTCGGGCGCGACACGCCCGCGCTGCTCGCCGCCGTCGCAGCGCAGGGCCGGGCCGTGCTGCAGCTGCGGTCGGCGCGCGCCGGCCTCGAAGACGTCTTCCTCGCCCTCACCGGACGCGCCCTGCGCGATTGACGCCATGACCGCCACCTCCAGCTTCACCGCCCTGCGCGCTCTCGTCCGCAAGGACATGGTCCTGTACTTCTCGAACCGGCGCTCGCTGATCATGTCGATCGCCGCCCCCATCGTCATCGCCGCGTTCTTCGGCCCGGTGTTCGGCTCGGGCGACGACAAGCCGTCGCGCATCCCGATCGCCGTGACCGATCTCGACGGCAGCGCCGTCTCGACGAAGATCGTCGCCGCCTTGCAGGCCGATGCCACGCTCGAGGTGCGGCCGATCGACGATGCGGCAGCGCTGCTCGCGGTGCGCGAGGGCAAGGCGCGCGCCGCCGTCGTGCTGCCGGCCGGCTTCGGCGCGCAGGCCACGCAAGCATTGGCGGGCGGCGCGAAGCCGGCGATCGACGTGCGCTTCGGCCCTTCGCAGGCGACCGTGCTGCCGATCGTGCGCGGCCTGCTCGCGCAGCACGTGATGGATGCGCTGCTCCAGGGCGTGTCCGGCGGCGGCGCGGCCTCGGGCGCTGCCCACGGCTTCGAGCTGCCCTTCGCCATGCGCGGTGCACCCACGACATCGACGAGCGAGCGCAAGTACAACGGCTACGCGCACGCCTTCGCGGGCATGGGCGTTCAGTTCATCCTGTTCATGGGCGTCGAGGTCGGCATCGGCGTGCTGCTCGCGCGCCGGCTCGGTCTCTGGAAGCGGCTGCGCGCGGCGCCGATCTCGCGCAGCCTGCTGCTCGGCAGCCACATCGTCAGCGGCGCGCTGATCGCCTTCATCCTCATGTGCGTCATCTACCTGGCCGCGGTGCTCGGCTTCGGCGTGCGCATCGACGGCAGCGTGCCGGGCTTCTTCGGCATCGTCGCCGCGTTCGCGTTGCTGACCTCGAGCTTCGGCCTGCTCATCGCCGCGCTCGGCAAGACGCCGGAAGCGACGCGCGGCCTGGCCATCTTCGCGACCTTGCTGATGGTGATGCTCGGCGGCGCCTGGGTCCCGTCCTTCATCTTCCCGCAGTGGCTGCAGACCGTGACGCTGGCGATCCCGACGCGCTGGGCCGTCGACGGCCTCGACGCGATGACCTGGCGCGGCCTGGGCTTCGACACGGCGGCGCTGACGATCGGCGTGCTGCTCGCCTTCAGCGCGCTGTTCTCGGCGATCGCGATCTGGCGCTTCGACTGGGAAGAGCCGCGCTGACCGATTCGTGCAGCTCCCCGGCAGCCGGGCGAGATGAGGTCACGCGCCGGGCCCGGCCCCTCCGAGCGCCAGGAACAGCTGCACCGTGTCGATGTAGCGCTGCGCCTCTGCCTGCACGTAGCCGAGGCGGGCCCGCTGGTAGAGGCGCTCCGCGTCGAGCACCTGCAGGACGCCGACGTTGCCCTCGTGGTAGCTGCGCCGCGTCAGGTCGACGTTTTCCTGCGCCACCTGCTGGGCCCGCGTCTGCGCCTGCAACTGCTCGGCGCCGTGGTCGAGCGCCTGCAGCGAATCGGCGACCTGGCCGAAGGCCACCAGCACGGCCTGCTCGTAGTTCGCGGCACTCGCATGCATGGCGTCGATCGAGGCGCGCTTCTCGGCGCGCAGGGTGCCGCCGTCGAAGAGCGGCGCGACGATGCCGCTGGTCAGGCTCCAGACCGCGCTGCCGCGATCGAACAGGCTGCCGAGCGAAACCGTCTGCTGGCCGCCCGAGGCCGTCAGGTTGATGTGCGGGTAGAGGTTGGCGGTGGCCACGCCGACCGCGGCGGTGGCCGCATGCAGCTGCGCTTCCGCGGCGAGGATGTCGGGCCGGCGATGGGCCAGCTCCGACGGCAGGCTCACCGGCAGGTCGCGCGGCAGCACGAGCTGCGCGAGATCGAACTCGGGCACCGCGGCCGCCGCCGGCGTGCTGCCCATCAGCACCGCCAGCGCATGCCGCGAGACGCTCAGCTGCTGCTGCAGCGGCGGTAGCAACGTGCTGTCGCTGGCCAGCTGGCTGTCGGCGGTGACGACGTCGAGACGCGACACCGAGCCCGCGTCGAACGCTTCCTGGACCAGCTTGACGTTCTCGCGGTCGCGGTCGAGCAGGCCTTGCAGCGTCGCGATCTGCGCCCGCACCGAGGCGACACGCAGCGCTTCCGTCACGGCGTTGCCGGTGACCGAGAGATAGGCGGCATCGAGCTGCTGCTGCCGGACTTCGGCGAGTGCGCGCTGCTGCTCGACCGACCGCGCGAGACCGCCGGTGTAGTCGAGCGTGTAGCTGACGCTCGGGCCGACCGCGAAGTAGGTGAACGCCGGCGGCGCGGCCAGGGTGCCGAGAAATTCGGCGCCGTACTTCTGCCTGCCGACGCCGCCGCTGATCCCGACCTGCGGCGCCAGCGTGCCGGCCTGCGCCGCAGCGAGCTCCTGCGCCTGCTGCAGCGTCGCCGAGGCCGCGACCAGCGTGCGGTTGCCGGCCAGGGCGCCCTGGACGACGCCGTCGAGCGCGGCCGACTGGAAGCGGTGCCACCACTGGCGGTCGAGCGACGCGCCGGCGATGAGGCGTTGAGCAGTGTCGACGCTCTCGGCGCCCTTGCCTGTCGCCGTGGCGCTCGCGACCGCGCTAGCCGGGTTGCCGGGCGACTCGAGCTTCAGCGTCTCGGCCGTGTAGCGATCTTCGGTCGGCCCCACGGGGCGCTGGAAGTCGGGCCCGACGGCACAGCCGGCGAGACCGGACACGGCGATCGACAGGGCCGTTGCGGCCCGCAGGGCATGTCTCGAGCGGACAAGTCGATAGAGAAGGGTCGTCATTCCATCACCGCCGGTTCGGCGTTCTTCGATGCGGCGGCGCGACGCAGCAGCGCCACCAGGGGAACCGCGCAGATCGTGAGCACCATCATGAGTTTGAAGTCGTCGTTGTAGGCAATCATCGCGGCCTGCGCGTTGACGCTCTGGTTGAGCGCGGCCAGGCCGCCCGGCAGCGCGAGCGCGGTCGCAGCCGGCGCGTGCAGCGCGTCGCCGTAGGGCGTGATGTGCTCGGCCAGGCTGGCATGCATCGTCTGCGTGTTGCGCACGAGGAGCGTCGTCACCGCAGAGATGCCGACGCTGCTGCCGATGTTGCGGATCAGGCTGAACACCGCCGTCCCTTCGTTGCGCAGCTGCGGCGCCAGCGTCGCGAAGGTGATGGCCGCCAGCGGCACGTAGACGAAGCCGGTGCCGAAGCCCTGGATCAGGCCCGACCAGACCACTTGCGAATCGCTCATCTGCAGGTAGAAATGGGTCATCTGCCAGAGCGAGTAGGCCGTCATGGCGAAACCAGCGGCGATGATCCAGCGCGTGTCCATCCTGCCCATCAGCCGGCCGACCACGACCATCGCCGCCAGCGTGCCGATGCCGCGCGGCGCGGTGACCAGCCCGGTGAGCACCACCGGATAGCCCATCAGTTCCTGGAGCAGCGGCGGCAGCAGCGCCAGCGTCGCGAACAGCACCACGCCGACGATGAAGATGAAGACGTTGCCGGTCAGGAAGTTCCGGTCCTTGAAGAGCGCCGGGCTGATGAATGGCGCCGCCGTCGTCGTCATCATGTGGACGATGAAGATGTAGAGCGCGACACCCGCGACCACCGCTTCCACCATGGTCTCGGTCGAGCTGAACCAGTCGTTGGTCTGGCCGCGGTCGAGCATCAGCTGGAAGGCGCCGATCGCCAGGCTGAGGGCGATGAAGCCGGTGAAGTCGAAGCGCGACTTCCGCAGCGTCGTCTCCGGCATGAAGGTGAGGATGCCGAGGAAGCACAGCACGCCGAACGGCACGTTGATGTAGAAGACCCAGCGCCAGTTGTAGTTCTCGGTCAGCCAGCCGCCGAGCGCCGGCCCGAGGATCGGCCCGATCGTCACGGCCATGACCCAGATCGCCATCGCCTTGGCGTGGCGCTCGGGCGGGTTGATGTCGAGCAGCACGGCCTGCGACATCGGAATCAGCGCCGCGCCGCAGAGGCCCTGCAGCAGTCTCGCGACGACGATCTCCGGCAGCGATTGCGCCAGGCCGCACAGCGCCGACGCGAGCGTGAAGCCGAAGATCGAGACGAGGAAGATGCGGCGGCGGCCGAAACGGCCGGCGAGCCAGCCGCTCAGCGGCGTCATGATCGCGGCGGCGACGATGTACGAGGTCAGCACCCAGGTCATCTGGTCCTGCGTCGTCGAGAGCGACCCCTGGATGCGTGGCAACGCGACGTTGGCGATCGTGTTGTCGAGGGCCTGCATGATCGACGCGAGCATCACCGACAGCGTGATGACGCCGCGGTTCGGCGCCTCGTGCGACGGAATGGCCGCCGGGGCGGGCGCCGGCGTGGTCGTCGGCACGAGCAACTCTTCGGCATTAGTGACGATATCGTCGCCGCCCGCGTCGATCGCGGCTGTCGTGCTCATCGCCTCACCATCGCCTGTCGCTGTCGTTCACAGATCGCGCCTGCACCCGCTCACGGATTCGACGCGGTCGAGGCGCTCGGCGAGCCGTCGGGAATGGGCTCGGCGGCGCCGAACAGACGACGGCGGTACCGTGTGTCGACGCTCACATTGGCACTGAGGCCGCCATGCAGCGGGAACGCCGGATCCAGCTTGGCCAGCTCGACCCGCACCGGCAGCCGCTGCACGACCTTGACCCAGTTGCCGGTCGCGTTCTCCGGCGGCAGCACCGAGAACTGCGAGCCGGTGCCGGGGCTCACGCTCGCCACCTCGCCGTGGAATTTCTTGCCCGGATAGCTGTCGACTTCGACATCGACCACTTGGCCGACCCGCATGTGCGAGAGCTGGTCTTCCTTGAAGTTGGCCTCGACCCAGACGTCGCCGGTCGAGACCAGGGCGAACACCGGCGTCGACGCGTTGATGTAGCTGCCTACCTGGAGCTGCTCGACCCGCGTGACCACGCCGTCGCTGGGCGCCCGCACGGTCGTGTACGAGAGATTGAGCCTGGCACGGTCGAGCGTGGCCTGCGCCTGCTGGACCAGCGGATGCCTGTCCGGCGAGATGGCGGCGCTGCCGCCCAGGTTGGCGACGACGGCGCCGATCTGCTGCTCGGTGGCGGCGATCTGCGCCTTGGCGTCGTCGAGCGCGTGCGAGGCGCGGTCGACCTGCAGCTGCGAGGCGATGCCCGAGCCGACCAGCCGCTGCTGGCGCTCGAATTCGCGCTGCTGGAATGCGACCGTGTCGCGCGCCGAGGCCAGCTCGGCTTCCCGTTGGCGATAGTTCGCCTTGAGCGAATCGACCTGCAACCGCGCTGCCGCGAGCTGCGCCGCCGCTTCGTCGACGGCGATCCGGAACGGCGCATCGTCGAGGCGATAGAGCAGGTCGCCGGTGTGCACGACCTGGTTGTCGTGCACCGCCAGCTCGACGACGCGGCCGGCGACGTTGGCGCTGATCGCGACGCGCGCGGTCTGCACGTAGGCGTCGTCGGTGGATTCGAACCTGCCCCCGGCGAGATAGAGGTACGAGGCGACGGCGGCGACCAGCACCGGGCCGAACAGCATCAGCGGCAGGCGGGCGCGCCGTTTCCAGCTGGGCGTCTCGGGAGGCGCCGCAGCCGGGGTCGTCGGGCTCACCGACATCGCCGGTGCGGCCGGGGTCGTCGACGCCGGTTCGATGGGTTGCTTGTCGTTCGTGGCCATGGTCGTCATCGGGTCGTGGTGCGGGCCGGGCGCGCGGCCTCGGCGGTTCGTGCGGCGTCGGTGCCGCGGAGTGAAGGCGATGGAGCGGTGCCCGCTTCGCTGCTGTCGATCGGATGCCCGGCCGCGGCGACCACGTTCACGTGCAGCCGCTCGAGCACGCCCATGAACGCCTCGCGATCGGCCTTGGACACGCCGGCGAACATCTCGTTGCGGGTCGCCTCGGCCAGCCGCCAGATCGTCTCGAGGATCGGCTTCGATTTCGGCGTCAGGTAGAGGCGGCGCGCGCGCCTGTCTGCAGGATCGGGCCGGCGCTCGATGACGCTGTCCGCCTCCATCCGGTCGAGCATGCGCACCATCGTCATCGGGTCGACATCGATCAGCTCGGCCAGCCGCGCCTGGCTCACGCCCTCGTTCTTCTCGAGCATCGCCAGCGCCTTGCACTGCACCAGCGTGAGCGAGATGGCCCGCGCGCGCTGCTCGAAGCGCAGCACGTAGAGGCGGCTCACGTCCTTGAGCAGAAAGCCGAAATTTTTCAGCCGGTCCATGCGGTCGCCCATTGCGCACCGGCGGTCGTTCCGCCGATATCGATTGAGATCATATCGCAAGTGATGATCTCACGCGCTGGGTTCGAGAGTCCGCGACGGCGTCAGGGCGTGATGTCCGACTCGATACTTGCGCCCATGAACGACCTCGACGCCGTGCCGTTGCCGGACAAGCCCTCCCGTGTTCCGGAGACGCTCCGCCCGGGCTGGAAACGCGTCGTGCTCGTCTGCAAGGCGTGCGAGAAGCGCAGCAAGGGGCCGAAGAAGCTGAGCGCCAGGGAGGTCGGGCGCCGGCTGAAGAAGGCGGCATCCGAGGCGCGGGTGCCGCGCCCCCGGATCGTCCTGACGAGCTGCATGGGCGCCTGCCCGAAGAAGGCGTTCACGGTGGCGGCAGCGTCGCCGGATGGTGGCATCGCGATGGTGGCGTTCCGTCGCGGCGACGACGCGGCCGCGGCGGTCGAGGCGCTCTTCCCGTCCAACGCGCCGGCCTAGCCCGGCTCCCCGCTACTCGAAGTCGACCAGCGCCACGCCCTCGTCGACCTGATCGCCCGCCGCGAAGCGGAACGACTTGACCGTGCCGGCATGCGGCGCGATGATGGTGTGCTCCATCTTCATGGCTTCGAGCACCAGCAGCGGGGTGCCCTTCTCGACCACCGCGCCCGGCTTGGACAGCAGGGCGATGACCTTGCCCGGCATCGGCGCCATCAGGCCTGCGCCTTCTTCCTCGTGGTCGGCGCCGTCGCCGGCCAGCGGGTAGACGAGCGCGAGCGCGACGACGCGGCCGCCGACGAAGACGTGGCGCCGCTCGCCCTGCGCCACGACGGTCGCGGCGACACGCCGGCCGGCGAGTGTGGCGGTAACGTCGCTCGCGCCGTGCAGGGTCGCCGACGCGACGACGGCGTGGTCGCCCAGCCGGAGCGACCAGCCGCCGCCATCGAGCGCGGTGGCGCCGACGGGGATGGTCGCGTCGCCGAAGCGGAAGAGCAGCCGGCGCTCGGCTCGCCCGTTCAGGCGCCATCCGTCGAGCATCGACCAGGGCGACGACAGCGCAAGGCCGTCGGCGGCCGTGCGTGCGTGGGGCGACGTCGCGTCGCGCACCAGCTCCGCGAGCGCGGCGACGAGCCAGACGTCGTCACCGGGCTCCGTGGGCGGCGGGAACAGCGCAGCGTGCTCGCGCTCGATCAGCGCCGTGTCGAGATCGGCGTTCGCGAACGACGGCGTCGCGACGAGGCGGCCGAGGAACTCGACGTTGTTGGCGACGCCGACGATCCGGTAGTGAGCCAGCGCATCGCGCATGCGCGCCAGCGCCGCCGGGCGATCGCTGTCGTGGACGATCAGCTTGGCGATCATCGGGTCGTAGAACGGCGTGATCGCGTCGCCCTGCTCGACGCCGGTGTCGATGCGGACGTGCGCCGAGGCATGGGGCGGCTCGAGGTGCACGAGCTTGCCGGTGGAAGGCAGGAAGCCGCGGTCGGGATCCTCGGCATAGATGCGCGCCTCGATCGCATGGCCGTGGATGGCGAGCTGCGCCTGCTGCAGCGGCAACGGCTCGCCGTGGGCGACGCGCAGCTGCCACTCGACGAGATCCAGCCCCGTGATCATCTCGGTCACCGGATGCTCGACCTGCAGCCGCGTGTTCATCTCCATGAAGTAGAAGCGGCCGTCGGGATGGGCGATGAACTCGACCGTGCCGGCGCCGACGTAGCCGACCGCCCTCGCCGCCTCGACCGCGGCGCTGCCCATCGCCGCGCGACGCTCGGCCGTCATGCCCGGCGCAGGCGCTTCCTCGAGCACCTTCTGATGCCGGCGCTGCACCGAGCAGTCGCGCTCGAAGAGATAGACGCAACCGCCGTGCGTGTCGGCGAAGACCTGGATCTCGATGTGGCGAGGCTTCAGCACGTACTGCTCGACCAGCACCTTGTCGTCGCCGAAGGCATTGATCGCCTCGCGCTTGCAGGACGCGAGCGCGGCATCGAAGTCGGCAGCGGCATCGACGCGTCGCATGCCCTTGCCGCCACCACCGGCGCTGGCCTTGATGAGCACCGGGTAGCCGATCCGGCCGGCCTCCTTTGAGAGCAGCGCCGGGTCCTGGTCGTCGCCGTGATAGCCGGGCGTGAGCGGCACGCCGGCCTTCTCCATCAGCTGCTTGGCCGCCGACTTCGAGCCCATGGCGCGGATGGCGGATGCCGGCGGGCCGATGAAGACGATGCCTTCGGCTGCGCAGGCG
>CAZZVH010000065.1:0-11489 GCA_964657365.1 uncultured Burkholderiaceae bacterium | reverse complement strand
GCATCGGCATCGGCATCAGCACGGTCACCGGCAACGGCACGGGCAGGGACGACGCGCTGCCGCTGGCCAGCGACGCGGTCCGCGACGCCCTCGATCTCTGCGTCGGCTGCAAGGGCTGCAAGCGCGATTGCCCGACCGGCGTCGACATGGCGAAGATGAAGCTCGAGGCGACCGCGCAGCGCAAGACGCGCCACGGCTTCACGCTGCGCGACCGCTGCATCGCCGCCCTTCCCGACGTCGCCGCGGCGATGAGCCGGGTACCGTGGCTGCCGAACCTGCGCAAGCGCGGCGGCCTGCTCGCGCGCTGGGGCGAGCACTGGCTCGGCCTGTCCGCGCAGCGCGACCTCCCCCGCTGGCGCCGCGACACGTTCTGGCAGCAGGCGGAGTCGCTCGGCCTGTCGTCGCGCGAGGAGACGCTCGCGGCGGCGAAGGCCGTGGTCCTGTTCGTCGATACCTTCAACGGCTATTTCGATTCCGAGAACGCCGTCGCCGCGGTGCGTGTCCTGCGCGCCGCAGGCTATGCCGTGCATGTGCCGCGCGGCCGGAGCGGTGCGCTGTGCTGCGGCCGCACGGCGCTTTCCGCCGGCATGCCCGATCGCGCGAAGACCCGCGCCCGCGCGTTGCTCGACGCGCTGCTGCCGTTCGCCGAACGCGGCATCGCCGTCGTCGGCCTCGAGCCGTCATGCCTGCTGACGCTGCGCGACGAGATGCTGGTCATGGGCTTCGGCGACGTGGCGGCCCAGGTCGGCGGGCAGTCGCTGCTGTTCGAGGAGTTCATCGCGCGTGAAGCCCGGGCGGGCCGGTTCACGCTCGACCTGGAGCCGACGAGGCGGCAGATCCTCGTGCACGGGCATTGCCACCAGAAGGCGTTCGCGGCGATCGCGCCGGTGCTGGACGTGCTGCGCCTGATTCCCGGTGCCGAACCGTCGCTGATCGAGAGCTCGTGCTGCGGCATGGCCGGCAGCTTCGGCTACGAAGCCGAGCACGTCGAGATCTCGAGGCAGATGGCGGAGCTGAGCCTGCTGCCCGCGGTGCGTGCCGCGCCCGACGCGCTGATCGTCGCCGACGGCACCAGTTGCCGGCACCAGATCGCCGACGGCGCCGGCCGCGAGGCACTGCACGTCGCCGTGGTTCTCGCCGGACAACTGCGCGAGCAGGCCACGACCTAGGGCAGTGTTTCGCAGGCGTGCGCCAGCCGCCCGCTCACGACGACCCCGTCACCGTCTTGAAATGCGGCTCGATGTTCGACGGCAGCAGCTGGATCGAGGCGCGCAGCCCGTCCACCTCCTCCATCAGCGCCCGCTCGACGTCGCCTCGCAGTTCGGCCGCACGGCCGAGCGTCCAGCTCGCCGGAACGTGCATGTGCATGTCGAGGAAGTGGCGGCTGCCGGCCCGGCGCGTCACCATGTCGTCGAAGCGGATCGACTGGTCGGCGAAGCGGGCGAGCGTGCTGTCGATGCGGGCCTGCACCTCGGGTTCGAGCGCCTTGTCCATGAGCCCGTCGACCGAGCCCCAGACGACCCGCGCCCCCTCGCGGATGATGTTGAGCGCGACCAGGATCGCGATCGCCGGGTCGAGCCACAGCCAGCCGGTGAGACGCACCGCGACCAGGCCGACGACGACGCCGACGGATGTCCAGACGTCGGCATAGAGGTGGCGCGCGTCGGCCTCGAGGACGACCGACCGGTGCTGCTTCGACGCGGCCATCATCTTCCAGGCGAGCGCTCCGTTGACGACCGAGCTGACGACCGTCAACGTCAGGCCGACGCCGAGCCCCTCGACAGGCTGCGGCGCCATGAAGCGCAGCGCTGCCGCCCAGACGATCGCGATCGCGGCGCCGGCGATGAGCAGCCCCTCGAAGGCACTCGAGAAGTACTCGGCCTTGGTGTGGCCGAACGGGTGGTCGTCGTCGGCCGGGCGGGCCGCGATCGTCACCATCGCCAGCGCGAACAGCGCCGAGGCGAGGTTGACGAACGATTCCATCGCGTCCGACAGCAGGCCGACCGAGCCGGTCACCCGCCAGGCGATCGACTTCATGACGATCGCGATGACGGCCGCGCCGACCGAGAGGCGAAGCAGCGTGCGCACCTGCATGGCGCCCGTCCTCAGCGCAGCGTGACGCGGGCGAACTTGCGCTTGCCGACCTGGACCACGAAGGTGCCGGCGGGCAGCTTCAGGCCACGGTCGGAGACGACGGCGCCGTCGATGCGCACGCCACCGCCGTCGATCAGGCGCATCGCCTCGCTGCCCGAGGGCGCCATGCCGGCCTGCTTCAGCACGGCGCCGATGCCCAGCGGCGCGCCGTCCATCGTCAGCGCCTCGATGTCCTCCGGGATGCCGCCCCTGGCGCGCAGGTTGAAGTCGGTCTCGCCGGCTTCGGCGGCTCCGGCGCCGTGGAATCGCGCCGTGATCTCCTTGGCCAGCCGCACCTTCGCGTCGCGTGGATTCCGCCCCGCCCCGATCTCCGCCTTCAGCCGGGCGATGGTCTCTTCCGGCTCGAAGCTGAGCAGCTCGAAGTAGCGCCACATCAGCACGTCGCTGATCGACATCAGCTTGGCGAACATGGCGTTGGCCGGCTCCGAAATGCCGATGTAGTTGCCCTTCGACTTCGACATCTTCTCGACGCCGTCGAGCCCCTCGAGCAGCGGCATCGTCATCACGCACTGCGGTTCCTGCCCGTATTCGCCCTGCAGCGCCCGGCCGACGAGGAGGTTGAATTTCTGGTCGGTGCCACCGAGTTCGAGGTCGGATTTCAGCGCGACCGAGTCGTAGCCCTGCATCAGCGGATAGAGGAATTCGTGGACGCTGATCGGCGTGTTCGACTTGAATCGCCTGGAGAAGTCGTCGCGCTCCATCATCCGGGCGACGGTGTAGCGCGACGCGAGCTCGATCAGTCCGCGCGCACCCAATGGGTCGCTCCATTCCGAGTTGTAACGGATCTCGGTCCGTGCGGGGTCCAGCACCAGGCTCGCCTGAGCATAGTAAGTGCTCGCATTCGATTCGATCTGCTCGCGGGTCAGGGGCGGGCGGGTCGTGTTGCGGCCGGACGGATCGCCGATCATCGACGTGAAGTCGCCGATCAGGAAGATCACCGTGTGGCCGAGATCCTGGAGGTCGCGCAGCTTGTTCAGCACGACGGTGTGGCCGAGATGGATGTCCGGCGCGGTCGGATCCAGCCCCAGCTTGACCCGAAGTGGCATACCGGTTGCATTCGACCGGGCCAGCTTGGCGAGCCAGTCGGCCTCCGGAAGCAGCTCGTCGGAGCGGCGCTTCGAGACCCGCATCGCCTCGCGAACGGCGTCTGTCACGGGGTAGATCGGGGCCGGCGGCGCAGCGACAGAAGATACAACCATAGGGAGCTTGGTGACATTTCGCCCCAACTCGGGGCCGTTATACTGCGCGGCGGATTCCTACAGACCGCCAGACATTTCCTACGCGGCCGGCCCAAAGCGCTCGATTCTAGAGGCGCTGCGACGGTGACCTTGAACCGGGCGCGAGCCACCTCGCGCTGACAGACACCGGGCGACCCCGCCCCCACGCATGCTGAAATCGACAAACTCCATCGAGACAGCCTGGGCCTACGCATCGGCCCACATCGCCAGCCTGGCGTCCCGCTACCCGAAGACGCTCGCCGCCTCGGTGTCGCTCGGCCTGGCGGGATTCGCCGCCACGGCGTTCGGCGTGTCGCCGATGGTGCCGGACCCGGCCGCCCTGCCGAAGCGCATCGTCTCCGAGAACGTGCCCACGCTGGACGTCAACGCCCAGCTCGAAGCCCTCGCCGGCAGCCGGCTCGATCTGTTCCGCGACGACCTCACCCGTGCGGGCGACAACGCCGATTCCCTGTTCGCCCGTCTCGGCGTCAGCGACGCCGCGGCCGCCACCTTCCTGCGCACCGACCCGGTCGCCCGCAAGCTGCTCGACGGCCGTGCCGGCAAGCGCGTGCAGGTGCGCACCGACGCCAGCGGCAAGCTGGAAGAGCTGATCGGCCGCTACGCTGCGCCGAGTACCGAGAAGCTGCCCACCCAGTTCACGCGGCTGCGCGTCGAGCGCATCGACGGCACCCTGGTCGCCTCGGTCGTGCTGGCGCCGCTCGCGGTCCGGCCGCTGCTCGCGAGCGGCACCGTTCGCACCTCGCTCTTCACCGCCACCGACGAAGCGGGCATTCCCGATCCGGTGGCGACGCAACTGGCCGAGATCTTCGCCACCGACATCGACTTCCGCCACGCCCTGCAGCGCGGCTCGACCTTCTCCGTCGTCTACGAAGCGCTCACCGCCGACGGCGAGTCGCTCAGCTGGGCGCCGAGCGCCGGCCGCGTCCTCGCCGCCCAGTTCGTGAACCGCAACGTCGCGTACTCGGCGATGTGGTTCAAGGACGGCGACGAGAAGGGCAACTACTTCGGCCTCAACGGCCAGAGCAAGCAGCGCGCGTTCCTGTCCAGCCCGCTGGAGTTCTCGCGCATCACCTCCGGCTTCGCGATGCGCATGCATCCGATCCTCAACACCTGGAAGCAGCACAAGGGTGTCGACTACGGCGCGCCGATCGGCACGCCGGTCCGGTCCGTCGGCGACGGCTCGGTCGAGTTCGCCGGCTGGCAGAACGGCTACGGCAACGTCATCCACATCAAGCACAGCAACGAACTCGAGACCGTCTACGCGCACCTGAGCCGCATCGAGGTCACCCAGGGCGAGAAGATCACGCAGGGCGAGACCATCGGCGCGGTCGGCATGACGGGCTGGGCCACCGGCCCGCACCTGCACTTCGAGGTCAAGATCGGCGGCGAGCAGAAAGACCCGCTGCTGGTGGCGCAGAACTCCCAGGCCGCCGTGCTGTCGCCGGCGGCGAAGACCCGGCTGGCCGAGCTCTCGCGCAACGTGACGGCGCAACTCGGGGTCGCCAGGTCGCTCGACCACGCCCAGGTTCTCGGCGAATAGCGGCCGCGGTGCGATGAGCACCGTCTTCATCGGCTTGATGTCGGGCACGTCGCTCGACGGCATCGACGGCGTCGTCGTCGATTTCCACGAGAACCATGCCGCTTCGCCGCACGTTCTCTGCCACGCGCATCGGCCGTTTGCCCCGGCGCTGCGTGCCGAGCTGGCCGCTCTCAATCGTGCCGCCGACGACGAGGTCCATCGCGGAGCGATCGCCGCCAATGCGCTCGCGCACCTGGCCGCGGAGGTGGTCGAGGCATTGCTGCACGGCGCTGCCGCCGAGCGGGCTGCCATCGTCGCCATCGGCAGCCACGGCCAGACGATCCGGCACCGCCCGCGGGAGTTCGACGGCATCGGCTACACGACCCAGATCAACGCGCCGGCGTTGCTCGCCGAGCTGACCGGGATCGACGTGGTCGCCGACTTCCGCAGCCGCGACGTGGCCGCCGGCGGCCAGGGCGCACCGCTCGTGCCTGCTTTCCACCGGGCCGTGTTCGCGCGCCCCGGCACGGCCGCGGCAGTGCTCAACCTGGGCGGCATCGCCAACCTCACCTCGATCGACGCGGAAGGCTCGACGATCGGTTTCGATATCGGCCCGGCCAGCAACCTGCTGGACCGGTGGTGCGAGTCGGTCACCGGGCGTCCCTACGACGCGGCCGGCGCCTGGGCTGCGAGCGGCCGGGTCGATGTCCGTCTGCTGGACATCCTGCTGGCCGAGCCCTATTTCGCCCTGGCGCCGCCCAAGAGCACCGGCCGAGACCTTTTCGACGCCGGCTGGCTGCAGGCCCGCCTGGCGCAGTCTGCGGCGATCGGCAGGCTGGCGGAGCAGGACATCCAGGCCACGCTCGCCGAGCTCACCGCCCGGACCTGCGCCGATGCCTTCCTGCGCCATGCCGCCGAGGCGCCCGAGCTCGTCGTCTGCGGCGGTGGCGCCTTCAACCTCGATCTCCTGGCCCGCCTCTCGGCGCGCATCGCCCCGAAGGCCGCCGTCTCGAGCGCCGCTCGGGGCTGGCCTCCGGAGCAGGTCGAGGCGGCCGCCTTCGCCTGGCTGGCGCGTGCCTTCACCCGGCGGGAGCCGGGCAACATCGCCGGCGTGACCGGCGCCCGAGGCCCTCGCGTGCTCGGCGCCCTGTATCCCGCCGGCTGAGGTCGGCGCCAGACGCGCGGGCATGAAAAAGCCGCCTCGCGGCGGCTCTTCCGGGGGCCTGTGACGATCAGGCCGAGAAGCTCGACCCGCAGCCGCAGGTGGTCGTCGCGTTCGGGTTCTTGATCACGAACTGGGCGCCCGACAGGTCGTCCTTGTAGTCGATCTCGGCGCCGGCGAGGTACTGCAGGCTCATCGCGTCGATCAGCAGCGTCACGCCGTTCTTGGCCATCTGCGTGTCGTCGTCGTTGACGATCTCGTCGAAGGTGAAGCCGTACTGGAAGCCGGAGCAGCCGCCGCCCTGCACGAACACGCGCAGCTTGAGGTCGGGATTGCCTTCCTCGTCGACCAGCTCCTTGACCTTGTTGGCGGCGCTGTCGGTGAAGATCAGCGGCGTGGGCGGGGCGTCGACGTCGGGGGTGTGGACGATGTGCTCTGCGACTGCGCTCATGCGGAACTCCTGCGGATGTCTGGGACTGGCGGCGATTATCGCAGCTGGGCAGGTTTCGCGTGAAAACAAGAAAGCCGCCCGGAGGCGGCTTTCCTGCACAGGCGAGCCTGCGATGCAGCGGTCAGCGCTTGCTGAACTGCTTCCTGCGGCGGGCGCCGTGCAGACCGACCTTCTTGCGTTCGACTTCGCGCGCATCGCGCGTCACGAAACCGGCCCGGCTGAGCTCGGGCTTGAGGGCCGCGTCGTAGTCGATCAGCGCACGGGTGATGCCGTGGCGGACCGCCCCGGCCTGGCCCGTTTCACCGCCGCCGTGGACGTTGACCTTCACATCGAAGGTGGCGTCGTTGGCGGTCAGCAGCAGGGGCTGGCGAACGACCATGATCGACGTCTGGCGGCCGAAGTAGTCCTCGACCGTCTTGCCGTTGATGAGGATCTGGCCGCTGCCCTTCTTCATGAAGACGCGGGCGACCGACGACTTGCGACGGCCGGTGCCGTAGTTCCAGTTTCCGATCATTGCGGCGCGTCCTGAAGAATCATGAGGGGCTTGGGTTGCTGCGCGGTGTGCGGGTGCGTGTCGCCCGCGTAGACCTTCAGCTTCTTGATCATGGCGTAGCCGAGCGGGCCCTTGGGCAGCATGCCCTTGACGGCCTTCTCGATGGCACGGCCAGGATGGCGCGCCTGCATGTCGCGGAAGTTCATCGCCCGGATGCCGCCCGGATAGCCCGAGTGGCGGTAGTAGATCTTGTCGAGGGCCTTGTTGCCCGTGACGCGGATCTTGTCGGCGTTGACGATGACGATGAAGTCACCGGTATCGACGTGAGGCGTGTAGATGGCTTTGTGCTTGCCGCGCAGGCGGAGGGCGACTTCACTGGCCACCCTGCCCAAGACCTTGTCGGTCGCGTCGATCACAAACCACTCATGCGTCACTTCGGCGGGTTTGGCGCTGAAGGTTTTCATGGGAGATTCACTGTAGTTGCCGGAGCTGCAGGCCGACGCTTCGACACGGGATGTGCTTCTGGAGGCACACGCTCTTGCGAAGACTGTTCGATCTGCCGCGAGCCCCCATCTCGAACCCGAGAGGCTTGACGAGGACACCGCGCTTTCCGCCTCCAGGCGAAAACGAAAAGCCCATGACTATAGCAGGTGGAGGAACAGTGACCAATGTCGCCGATCCGGAAGGTGGCAAGACGGCCGGGCGCGCGAAACTGTCGCACCCCGATAGACTCGGGAAAACCCTTAGGACCCGCATGAGCCGGAACGATCAGCCATTCGCCCCCGACGGCGCCGGCGCAAGCCCAGCGCCGGCGCCGGCACGCGAGTGGATCCCGATCCGGTCGCTCGGCCCGCGCCACCGGGATCGCGTCCTCGCGCATCTGCTGGCGCTCGACGAGCGCTCGCGCTACCTGCGGTTCGGCTACATGGCCAACGACGGCCACATCGCCAACTACGTCAAGAACCTCGATTTCCGGCTCGACGAGGTGTTCGGGATCTTCAACCGGCGCCTGCAGCTGATCGCCCTCGCCCACCTGGCCTACCGACGCCCGGACGCCTCGGCGTCCGCAACCCTCGATGCATCGGCCGAATTCGGCGTGTCGGTGCTGCCGTCGGCACGGCGCCGGGGCTACGGCGCACGGCTGTTCGCGCATGCCGCATTGCACGCCCGCAACCGTGGCGTGCAGATGCTCTTCATCCACGCCCTGACCGAGAACACGGCGATGCTCAAGATCGCACTCGGGGCCGGCGCCACGATCGAGCGCGACGGCTCGGAAAGCGAGGCCTGGCTGCGACTCCCCCCGGGCTCGTTCACTTCCCATCTCGACCAGCTCTTCGGCGACCGCGCAGCCGAAATCGACTACCGCCTGAAGCTGCGTGCGCATCGGCCGGGCGGACCCTCCGTCCATCCGGGAGAAGCACCGACGGGGGATGGCTGAGCACGGCCACGGCCGTTAACATCCGGCGCTCGCCCGCTGGTCCACGGCGCGCAGCTGGCAGGCAAAGGGTCGTTCTCGGTGATGGATTCGCTTTCGTCGATGTCGGCGGTTCTGGGTGGTTCGGCGTTCGCGCTGGTGCTGCTCGCCGGCACGTGGCTGGCCCGGCGCAAGCCCCGGGTCGCACCGCTGCCGACGCACTGGGCCCTCTCGGCCCGGCCGGTCTTCTCGACCGACGAGCGTCGCGTCTACAAGCTGATGCGCGAGGCCTTGCCCCACCACGTGATCCTGTCGAAGCTGCCGCTGGTTCGCTTCTGCCAGCCGAGCGAGCCGAAGAACGTCCGCTTCTGGTACGACCTGCTCGGCTCGATCCACGTCACCTTCGCCGTCTGCAGCGCCAACGGCCGGGTGCTGGCGGCGCTCGATTTCGACATCGATCGCAACAGCTCGCGGCGTATCGTGCAGATCAAGCAGTCGGTCCTCGGAGCCTGTCGCGTCCGCTACCTGCGCTGCCCTGTCGACAACCCGCCCACGGCGGTCGAGCTGCAGTCGCTGGTGCCGCAGCCGAGCGGCCCGGCGCGCGGCATGCAGATGCCGGCCGGCCAGGCGAGCGATCTCGACGAAGCCCGCGATTCCCTCGCCAGCACCGTGGCGACACGGCGGGCCCAGCGCAGCGCGCTCTGGCAGGATTCGTCGATGTTCCCGGATTCGTTCTTCGCGCCCGACAGCCGTTTCGACTTCGGGGCGAGCGAATTCAGCGGCCTCAACTCCGGCGGCGGCGGCTTGCGCAGCGGCTTCTCGCCGAGCGGCAGCGGCGCGCTGGGCGCCGACTGGCGCGGCATGCAGGCCGCGGCGGCGCCCCAGGCTCATGTCCAGGCCCAGGTCCAGGCCGAAGACGGCGGCGCCGTCGTCGTCGAGAACGACCCCACGCCATCGGTGCGAACGCGCTGATGCGTCGCGCCTCGCGCGGCGCGACGCTCCGTCCATGAACACGTCCCGCCCGCCCGCAGAGTCGGGCGTCGCCCCTTACGCCGACCTCACGCCGTCGGCCGTGCTCGATGCGCTCGACGGCGTCGGGCTGCGTGGCGACGGCCGGATGCTCCAGCTCAACTCCTACGAGAACCGCGTCTTCCAGGCGTTTCTCGAAGACGGCCGCGCCATCGTCGCGAAGTTCTACCGGCCGGGCCGGTGGAGCGACGCGCAGATCCTCGAGGAACACGCCTTCGCCAGCGAGCTCGCGGCAGCGGAGATCCCGGTGGCCGCGCCGTTGCCGATGGCGATCGACCCGGATTCGCCCTACGCCGGCTCGATCACCGAGGTGGGCGCGACACTGGCGACCACCACGCTGTCCGGCCACGCCTACCGCTTCGGCGCCTGCGACCGCTTCGCCGGCCGCGCCCCCGAGCTGGACGGCGAGGGCGTGCTCGGCTGGCTCGGCCGCTACATCGGCCGCATGCACGCGGTCGGCGCCCGCTCGCGTTTCACGGAGCGGCTGACCATCGATGTCGCGACCTACGGCGAGACCAGCCGCGACTGGCTGCTCGCGCACGACAGCGTCACGCCCGACACCTCGACGGCCTGGCGCGAGCTCGTCGATGCCTGTCTGGACGCCTGCCGAACCGCCTTCGACGGCGCGCCGATCAGGCAGCTGCGCCTGCACGGCGATTGCCATCCCGGCAACGTGCTCTGGACCGAGCACGGCCCGCACTTCGTCGACCTCGACGACGCCGTCAACGGCCCCGCCATCCAGGACCTGTGGATGCTCCTGTCCGGCGACCGGCCGGCGATGACGCGCCAGCTGCTCGACGTGCTCGACGGCTACGAACAGTTCGTCGAGTTCGACTGGCGCGAGCTCCGGCTGGTCGAGCCGCTGCGCACGCTGCGCATGCTCCACCACAGCGCCTGGATCGCCCGCCGCTGGGACGATCCGTCGTTCCCGATCGCCTTCCCGTGGTTCGCCAGCCCGTCGTACTGGGCCGACCAGTGCGTGCGGCTGCGCGAGCAGCTCGTGGCGATGGCGGAGCCGCCTCTCGGCAGCCCCGGCTGACGACGTCCCGGGTTCAGGCCAGCAGCAGCGCGTTGACGCGCTTCACGTACGACGCGGGATCCTCGAGCTGGCCGCCCTCGGCGAGCAGTGCCTGATCGAACAGGATGTGGGCCAGGTCGTCGAAGTGCGTGCTGGTCTCCAGCCGCTTCACCAGCGCGTGCTCCGGGTTGATCTCGAGGATCGGCTCGGCCTTCTGCGAACCGCCTTGCCCGGCCTGCTTCAGCAAGCGCGCCAGATGCCCGCTCATGTCGCCTTCCTCGGCGACCAGGCACGCCGGTGAATCGACCAGTCGGGTCGTCACGCGCACGTCCTTGGCGCGATCCTTGAGCGCTTCCTTCAGGCGGTCGAGCGTCGGCTTGAACGCCGTCGCGACTTCTTCCGCCTGCTTCTTCTCGGCCTCGTCCTCGAGCGTGCCGAGATCGACCGCGCCCTTGGCCACGCTCTGCAGCGGGTGGCCGTCGAACTCGTGCAGGTGCGAGAGCAGCCACTCGTCGACCCGGTCGGTCAGCAGCAGCACCTCGATGCCCTTCTTCCGGAACACCTCGAGCTGCGGGCTGTGCCTGGCCGTGGCCAGCGTGTCGGCGGTGACGTAGAAGATCGCGTCCTGGCCTTCCTTCATCCGCTTGACGTAGTCGGCCAGCGAGACGGTCTGCGCCGTGTCGTCGACAGCGGTGGACGAGAACCTGAAGAGCTTCTCGAGCCGCTCCTTGTTGGCATGGTCCTCGCCGATGCCTTCCTTCAGGACGACGCCGAAGTCCTTCCAGAACTCCGCGTACTTGGCCTTCTCGGCAGCGTCGTCGTTGTCGGCCAGTCCTTCGAGCATCGACAGCACGCGCTTGGTCGACCCTTCGCGGATCACCTTGACGTCGCGGCTCTCCTGCAGCAGCTCGCGGCTGACGTTGAGCGGCAGGTCGCTCGAATCGATCACGCCCTTCACGAAGCGCAGGTACACCGGCATCAGCGCCTCGGCGTCGTCCATGATGAAGACGC
>CAZZVH010000064.1:0-11500 GCA_964657365.1 uncultured Burkholderiaceae bacterium | reverse complement strand
CCGCAGCTCGCGGCCTACGGCGGCCGCGTCTCCGATTCCGGCGAAGGCCGCTGGACCATCGAGGCCGCCATCGACGAAGGCGTGCCGACCAACGTGCTGAGCGCGGCGCTGTACGAGCGCTTCACATCGCGCGGCGAGGCGGGCTTCGCCAACCAGGTGCTGTCGGCGATGCGCCACGAGTTCGGCGGCCACGTCGAGAAGCCGGCCGATTCGGCACCGGAGAAGACGTGACGGACGACGCAGCCACCCCGATGGCGACGATGCCGACGGCGGCCGCCGCGTCAGCCGCGGCGCGGGCGCGCTCCGACGCGCTGGTGGTCTTCGGCTTCACCGGCGACCTGGCCAACAAGCAGATCTTTCCGGCCCTCTACCGCATGGTCAAGAGCGGCGAGCTGACGGTGCCGGTGGTGGGCGTCGCCTCGTCGGCCCTGAGCGTCGACGAGGTCCACGCCCGTGTGCGCGCGAGCCTCGAGCACGCCGGCAAGATCGACGACAGCGCCGCCTTCGATCGCCTGCTCGGCCTGCTGAGCTACGTCAGCGGCGACTACAAGAACCCCGCCACCTTCGACGCGCTGAAGGCGGCGCTCGGCAGCGCCCAGCGGCCCGCGCACTACCTGGCGATCCCGCCGTCGCTGTTCGAGACCGTGATCAGGAGCCTGGGCGCCGCCGGCCTCGCCAAGGATGCACGCGTCATCGTCGAGAAGCCGTTCGGCCGCGACCTCGCGTCGGCGATCGAGCTCGGAGCGGTGGCGCAGTCGATCTTCCCCGAGTCGTCGATCTTCCGGATCGACCACTACCTCGGCAAGGAGGCGATCATGAATCTCCTCTACTTCCGATTCGCGAACTCCTTCCTCGAGCCGATCTGGAACCGCAACCATGTCGCCAGCGTCCAGGTGACGCTGGCCGAGAGCTTCGGCATCGGCTCGCGCGGCGGCTTCTACGAAAGCGCCGGCGCGCTGCGCGACGTGATCCAGAACCACCTGTTCCAGATCGTCGCCTTGCTGGCGATGGAGCCGCCCGCCTACCGGGGCTTTGACGCCGTGCAGAGCCAGAAGTCCGCCGTGTTCCACGCCATGCGCCCCTTGACGCCGGACGATGTCGTGCGCGGCCAGTACGACGGCTACCGCAGCGAGAAGGACGTCGCCGCCGATTCCGACGTCGAGACCTTCTGCGCGGTGCGCCTGCACATCGATTCCTGGCGCTGGGCCGGCGTGCCGTTCTACCTGCGCTCGGGCAAGCTGCTGCCGACGACGGCCGCCGAAGTGCTGGTGCAGTTGAAGCCGCCGCCGCAAGCCCTGTTCGACGATTCGCAGCCGGCCGATGGGCGCGCCAACTACGTGCGCTTCAAGCTGCAGCCCATCTCGGCCGTGGCGCTGGCCGCGCGCGTCAAGCGGCCCGGCAAGGGCTTCCTCGGCGACCAGCGCGAGCTCTATCTCTGCGAGGAGGCGCTGAGCGAGGGCTCGACCTACGAGCGCCTGCTGAGCGACGCGATGGCCGGCGACGGCGCGTTGTTCTCGACGCAGGACGCCGTCGAGGCGGCGTGGAAGGTCGTCGACGCGGTGCTGGTCGACCACCATCCGGCGTTGCCCTACGCGCCGGGCACCTGGGGCCCCGCCGAAGCCGACGCCTTGATGGCCGCCCACGGCGGCTGGCACGAACCGACGGCGACGGAAGACGGCGCGCCGTCCCGATGAAACGGCCCCATCCATGACCTCCGACGTCGTCGTCCTGATCGACATCGACAACACGCTGCTCGACAACGACCGCGTCATCGCCGATCTGCGCCAGCACCTCGCCGACGCCTTCGGCAGTGCCAGCGGGGACAGGTACTGGAGCCTGTTCGAGACGATGCGCGAGGAGACCGGCTACGTCGACTACCTCGGCGCGCTGCAGCGCTACCGCGCCGTCGTCGCCGAGGCCGACGACGCGAACGGCGACGCCGCGCAGCTGCTGCTCGAGGTCTCGCGCTTTCTCATCGACTATCCGTTCGCCGAGCGCCTCTATCCGCATGCGCTCGACGTCGTCGCCCATCTCGGCAAGCTCGGCCGGACGGTGGTGCTCTCCGACGGCGACGTCGTCTTCCAGCCGCGCAAGGCGATGCGCTCGGGCATCTGGGACGCCGCCGCCGGCCGTGTGCTGATCTACGTGCACAAGGAGCTGATGCTCGATGCCATCGCGCGCCGCTACCCGGCCAGGCGCTACGTGATGGTCGACGACAAGCAGCGCATCCTGACGGCGATGAAGGAGACCTGGCGCGACCGGCTCGTCACCGTTTTCCCGCGCCAGGGCCACTACGCCCTCGACCCCGCCAACATCGCGCGTTACCCGGCGGCCGACCTGTCCGTCGACCGCATCGGCGATCTGCTCGAGCCCGACACCACGGCGCGGCTCGCCGCCCTCATCCAGGAGAACCCATCATGACCACCATCAATCCCAACACCAGGGCGCTGCACGACCTCGGGCAGAGCCTCTGGATCGACAACATCACCAGGGAGACGCTCGGCGACGGCACGCTGAAGGGCTACATCGCCGAGCTCTCGGTGACCGGCCTGACCTCCAACCCGACCATCTTCGAACAGGCGATCGGCGCCGGCAGCTTCTATGACGAGCAGATCGCCCAGCTCGCCGGCCAGGGACAGTCGGGCGAGACCCTGTTCTTCGGCCTGGCCATGCAGGACCTGACCCGCGCCGCCGACCTGTTCCGCCCGGTCCACGACGCCACCGACGGCGTCGACGGCTGGGTCTCGCTCGAGGTCTCGCCGCTGATCGCCGACGACGCGGCGAAGACGATCGACGCGGCGCGCAGCCTGCACGCCACTGCCGACAAGCCGAACCTCTACATCAAGATTCCCGGGACGACGGCAGGCATCCAGGCGATCGAGGAATCGATCTTTGCCGGCGTGCCCGTCAATGTGACGTTGCTGTTCTCCCGCGAACACTATCTCGCGGCCGCCGGTGCCTACCTGCGCGGCATCGAGCGGCGCGTCGCGGCCGGCCTGGATCCGAAGGTGGAGTCGGTCGCATCGTTGTTCGTGAGCAGATGGGACGTGGCCGTGAAGGACCAGGTCGCGCCCGAACTGCGCAACAAGCTCGGCCTCGCCATCTCCGGCCGCACCTACAAGGCCTACCGCGACCTGCTCGCCTCGCCGCGCTGGCAGAAGCTCGCGGCGGCCGGCGCGCGGCCGCAGCGGCTGCTCTGGGCCAGCACCGGCGTCAAGGACCCGGCAGCGCGCGACACGCTCTACGTCGAAGCGCTGGCGGCGCCCGACACCGTCAACACGATTCCCGAGAAGACGCTCAAGGCGGTCGCCGACCATGGCCGGGTCGGCGCGGTGATGGCGCTGGACGGCGGCGACGCGGAGGCGGTCCTCGCGGCGTTCCAGAAGCAGGGCGTCGACGTCGACGCCCTGGCCGCCAGGCTGCAGCACGAAGGCGCCGATTCGTTCTCCAAGTCGTGGGCCAGCCTGCTCGGCGGCCTGCGCGACAAGACCGCGCAACTGGCGACGGCGGGCTCGAAGTGACGCATCGGCAAGCTGCGGAACACCGCCGGGGAGCGTCCCGTGGCCGATGACCAGGACCTGACCGGCAGCCCGGCGTGGCTAGCGCTCGCCGCCCACCACGCGGGCATCGCCGACCTGCATCTGCGCACGCTGTTCGCAGACGATGCCGGCCGCGGCGAGCGACTCGTGCTCGAGGCCGCCGGGCTGTTCCTCGACTATTCGAAGAACCGCGTCACCGACAAGACGCTGGCGCTGCTCGCCGCCCTGGCCGCCAGCCGCGGCGTGCGCGAGCGCACCGCCGCGATGTTCCGCGGCGACGTCATTAACACGACCGAGAAGCGCTCGGTGCTGCACGTCGCGCTGCGCATGCCCAAGGGCACGACGCTGTCGGTCGACGGCAGCGACGTGGTGGCCGAGGTGCACGCCGTGCTCGACCGCATGATCGCGTTCGCCGACGCCGTGCGCAGCGGCCGCTGGCTCGGGCACACGGGCAAGCGCATCAGGAACGTCGTCAACATCGGCATCGGCGGCTCCGACCTCGGCCCGGTGATGGCCTACGAGGCGCTGCGCTACTACAGCCAGCGCGACCTGACGATGCGCTTCGTCTCGAACGTCGACGGCACCGACCTGGTCGAGGCCACCCGCGATCTCGACGCCGCGGAGACGCTCTTCATCATCTCGTCGAAGACCTTCACCACGCTCGAGACGCTGACCAACGCCCACGCGGCGCGCGACTGGTGCGTCGGCAAGCTCGGCGACGACAAGGCCGTCGCGAAGCACTTCGTCGCCGTCTCCACCAACACCGAGGGCGTCACCGGATTCGGCATCGCGCCGGAGAACATGTTCGGCTTCTGGGACTGGGTCGGCGGCCGCTATTCGATGGAATCGGCGATCGGCCTGTCGACGCTGATCGCCGTCGGCCCCGAGCACTACACGGCGATGCTCGCGGGCTCGCACGCGATGGACGTGCACTTCCGGGACTCTCCCGTCGAGAAGAGCCTGCCCGCGCTGCTCGGCCTGCTCTCGGTCTGGAACAACAACTTCCTCGGTGCGGCGACGCTCGCCGTGCTGCCCTACGACCAGTACCTGAAGCGCCTGCCCGCCTACCTGCAGCAGCTGACGATGGAGAGCAACGGCAAGCACGTGACGCAGGACGGCCGCCACGTCGCCGTGGAAACGTCGCCGATCCTGTGGGGCGAGCCGGGCACCAACGGCCAGCACTCGTTCTACCAGCTGATCCACCAGGGCACGCGCATCGTCCCCTGCGACTTCATCGGCTTCGCGCAAGGGCTCAACGTGCTGGGCCGCCAGCACGACCTGCTGATGTCGAACCTGTTCGCGCAGACGGAGGCGCTCGCTTTCGGCAAGACGGCCGAGCAGGTCGCCGCCGAAGGCACGCCGGCCGAGCTGGTGCCGCACCGCGTCTTCGAGGGCAACCGGCCGACCAACACGCTGCTCGCCGAGCAGCTGACGCCGGCGACGCTCGGCGCCCTGATCGCGCTCTACGAGCACAGCGTGTTCGTGCAGGGCACGATCTGGAACATCGATTCCTTCGACCAGTGGGGCGTCGAGCTCGGCAAGGTGCTGGCGCAGAAGGTCATCCCCGAGCTCGAGAGCGCCGGCGAGCCCGCGCTCGCGCACGACAGCTCCACCAACGCGCTGATCCGGCGCTACCGGCGCCTGCGCGGCGCCGCGCCCCTCTGAGGAGAGCACCGTGAGCACCCGCATCAGCCCACTCGCCGGCAAGCCGGCCACGAGCGCACCGCTCGTCGACATCCCGAAGCTTCTCACCGCCTACTTCCTGGTCGAGCCCGATCCGTCGGTGCCGGCGCAGCGCGTCGCCTTCGGCACCTCGGGCCACCGCGGATCGGCGTTCACGGCCTCGTTCAACGAGCGCCACGTGCTCGCCGTGACGCAGGCGATCTGCAACTACCGGAAGAAGAACAGCATCGACGGCCCGCTCTTCATGGGCATCGACACCCACGCGCTCTCGCAGCCGGCGTGCGCCAGCGCGATCGAGGTGCTGGCCGCCAACGGCGTCGACGTGATGCTCGCGGTGAACGACGAGTACACGCCGACACCGGCCGTCTCGCACGCCATCCTCGTCTACAACAAGGGCCGCACGAGCGGCCTGGCCGACGGCATCGTCGTCACGCCCTCGCACAACCCGCCCGGCGACGGCGGCTTCAAGTACAACCCGCCCAATGGCGGCCCGGCCGGCACCGACGTCACCGGCGGCATCGAGAAGGAAGCGAACGGCTTCCTCGAGAAATCGATGGAGGGCGTGAAGCGGTGGCCGTACGCGAAGGCGCTGGCGGCTGCGACGACGCACCGCCACGACTACATCGGCACGTACGTCGCCGATCTCGGCGCGATGGTCGACTTCGACACCATCCGCGGCGCCAGGGTGCGGATGGGCGTCGACCCGCTCGGCGGCGCCGGCGTGCACTACTGGGCGCGCATCGCGGAGCAGTACAGGATCGATCTCACGGTCGTCAGCGAGGAGGTCGATCCGACCTTCCGCTTCATGACGCTCGACTGGGACGGCCAGGTCCGCATGGATCCGTCGTCGCCCTACGCGATGCAGCGCCTGCTCGACCTGAAGGACAAGTTCGACATCGCCTTCGCCTGCGACACCGACCACGACCGCCACGGCATCGTCACGCGCTCGAGCGGGCTGCTGCCGCCGAACCACTATCTCGCGGTGGCGATCGACGACCTGTTCCGCAACCGGCCGATGTGGTCTGCAAAGGCGGCCGTCGGCAAGACCGTCGTCAGCACCAGCGTGATCGATCTCGTGGCGAAGCGTCTCGGCCGCCAGCTCTACGAAGTGCCGGTCGGCTTCAAGTGGTTCTCGGCCGGCCTGCTCGACGGCTCGCTCGGCTTCGGCGGCGAAGAGAGCGCCGGCGCCTCGTTCCTGCGCCGCGACGGCTCGGTCTGGGCGACCGACAAGGACGGCCTCGCCCCCGCCCTGCTCTCGGCCGAGATGACGGCGCGCACCGGCAGCGATCCGGGCCAGCTCTACGCGAAGCTCGCGGACGAGCTCGGCAGCCCGGTCGCCGATCGCGTCGACGCGCCCGCCACGGTGCAGCAGAAGAAGCAGCTCGCCGCGCTCTCGCCCGACAAGCTCGGCGCCACCGAGCTCGCGGGCGAGAAGATCGACACGGTGATGGACAAGGCGCCCGGCAACGGCGCGGCCATCGGCGGCATCAAGGTGATCGCCAGGAGCGGCTGGTTCGCGGCGCGGCCGTCGGGCACCGAAGACATCTACAAGATCTACGCAGAGAGCTTCGCCGGCCCGGATCACCTGAAGAAGATCCTGCAGGAAGCGCAGGCCATCGTCGACCGCGCGATCGCGTGATCGCGTGACGCCGTGACGACGTGAGCGCGCGCCCGACAGCCGGCGGCGACGCGTCGGGATCGGCACGTCGATGAGCGCCGCCGCTCCGCGCATCCTCACGCTCAACGCCGGCTCGTCGAGCATCCGCTTCGCGCTGTTCGATGCGGCCGGTGGCGCGCAGGTGGTCGCCGGCAGCCATGCGGTCGACGAGGCGCCCGCGCTGCCCGTGCGCCGCGTCGCCGGCACGCTCGCGCATGGCGCGTCGACCGAGGACCTGCTCGATGCACTCGCCGCCCAGGTCGGTCTCGCCGGCGTCGACGCGATCGGGCACCGCGTCGTCCACGGCATGCGACACGTCGAGCCGGAGCGCGTCACGCCGGCCCTGCTCGCCGACCTGCGTGGCATCGCGCCGATCGATCCGGAGCACCTGCCGGCCGAGATCGCCTTGATCGAGGCGCTGGCGTCGCGGCTGCCGGCGGTGCCGCAGGTGGCCTGCTTCGACACTGCGTTCCATGCGGCGATGCCGCGGGTCGCGCAACTGCTGCCGATCCCGCGCCGCTACGAAGCGCAGGGCATCCGGCGCTACGGCTTCCACGGACTCTCGTACGCGTACCTCATGGAAGCGCTGGCGCGGACCGCCGGAGAAGCCGCGGCACACGGCCGCGTCGTCCTCGCCCACCTCGGCAGCGGCGCCAGCATGGCCGCCGTGCACGGTGGCCGCAGCGTCGACACGAGCATGGGCTTCACGCCCGACTCCGGCCTGCCGATGGGCACCCGATCGGGCGATCTCGATCCCGGGCTGGCCGCCTATCTCGAACGAACCGAGCGGCTGTCGGCGAGCGCATTCTTCACGATGGCGAGCCACGCTTCCGGCCTGCTCGCCGTCTCCGGGACCAGCGCCGACATGCGCGAGCTGCTCGCCCGCGAGGCGAGCGACGTGCGCGCTGCCGAGGCCGTCGCCCTCTTCTGCTACCAGGCGAAGAAGTGCGTCGGCGCCTATGCCGCCGTGCTCGGCGGCATCGACACGCTGGTCTTCTCGGGCGGCATCGGCGAGCACGCGGCGCCGGTGCGGGCGCGCATCTGCGAGGGCCTCGGCTTCCTCGGCATCGCCATCGACGCGGCCCGCAACGAGGCCCATGCCGACGTCATCTCCACGGACGCGAGCCGGGCCACCGTTCGCATGATCCGGACCGACGAGGAATCGATGATCGCGCGATCGGTCTCTCGTGTCCTTCACCTCGGCACCTGAACGAAGGCGAACCACGATGACCCCGACCCTCACCCCGCCCGCCGCCGCGCCGCCAGTGCCGCTGGAATTGCTGCAACGGATGGACGCGTACTGGCGCGCCGCCAACTACCTCTCGGTCGGCCAGATCTATCTCTTCGACAACCCGCTGCTGAAGCGCCCGCTGGCGCTCGGCGACATCAAGAAGATGCTGCTCGGACACTGGGGCACCACCCCCGGCCAGAACTTCATCTACGTGCACCTGAACCGCATCATCCGGCAGTACGACCTCGACATGCTCTACGTCTCCGGGCCCGGCCACGGCGGCCCGGCGATCGTCGGCAACACCTATCTCGAAGGCACCTACAGCGAGGTCTATCCCGAGATCGGCCAGGACGAGGCCGGCCTGCGCAAGCTGTTCCTGCAGTTCTCGTTCCCCGGCGGCATCCCGAGCCATGTCTCGCCCGAATGCCCTGGCTCGATGCACGAAGGCGGCGAGCTCGGCTACTCGCTCAGCCACTCGTTCGGCGCGGTGTTCGACAACCCCGGCCTGATCGTCGCCTGCGTCGTCGGCGACGGCGAGGCCGAGACCGGGCCGCTCGCCACCGCCTGGCATTCGAACAAGTTCCTCGACCCGGTGCACGACGGCGCGGTGCTGCCGATCCTGCACCTCAACGGCTACAAGATCGCCAACCCGACGCTGCTGGCGCGGATCGGCCGCGAAGAGCTCGAGCAGCTGCTGCGCGGCTACGGCTGGACGCCGTACTTCGTGGAAGGCTTCGAGCCCGGGCCGATGCACGAGGCGATGGCCGCGGCGCTCGACGCCGCCGTCGCCGACATCCAGCGCATCCAGCAGGCGGCCCGCGCCGACGGGCACCGGGGCCGGCCGCGCTGGCCGATGATCGTGCTCGCATCGCCCAAGGGATGGACGGGTCCGAAGACGGTCGACGGCCTCGCCATCGAAGGCACCTTCCGCGCCCACCAGGTGCCGATCTCGGACCCGGCCGCGCACCCCGGCCATCTCGCGCTGCTCGAACAGTGGCTGAAGAGCTACCGCGCCGAGGAGCTGTTCGACGACGCCGGCCGCCTGCGCCCCGAGCTGGCCGAGCTGGCGCCGCGCCGCGGCCGGCGCATGGGCGAGAACCCGCACGCCAACGGCGGCCTGCTGCTGCGCGACCTGCGCATGCCCGACTTCCGCGACCACGCCTGCGACGTGCCGATGCCCGGTGCGCCCGGCATCGGCGACACGCACGTCCTCGGCCGCTTCCTGCGCGATGTGATCGCGCTCAACCAGGAACAGCGCAACTTCCGTGTCTTCGGCCCCGACGAGACGTTGTCGAACGGACTGGAAGCCGTGTTCGAGGCCACAGGGCGGCAATGGAACGCGACGACGATTCCCGGCGACGAGTTCCTGGCGCCGACCGGCCGCGTCATGGAGGTGCTCAGCGAGCACCAGTGCGAGGGCTGGCTCGAGGGCTACCTGCTGACCGGCCGGCACGGCCTCTTCAACTGCTACGAGGCCTTCGCCCACATCGTCGACTCGATGTTCAACCAGCACGCCAAGTGGCTGAAGGTGACCTCGACGATTCCGTGGCGGCGCAAGATCGCCTCGCTCAACTACCTGCTCGCCTCGCACGTCTGGCGCCAGGACCACAACGGCTTCACGCACCAGGATCCCGGCTTCCTCGACCACGTCGTCAACAAGAAGGCGGAGATCGTCCGCGTCTACCTGCCGCCCGATGCGAACTGCCTGCTCTCGGTGATCGACCACTGCCTGCGCAGCCGGCACTACGTGAATGTCGTCGTCGCCGGCAAGCACCCTGCGCCGCAGTGGCTGGCGATGGACGCGGCGGCGGCGCACTGCGCCCAGGGCATCGGCATCTGGGACTGGGCCAGCGGCGACCCGGCCGTCGCGCCCGACGTGGTCATGGCCTGCTGCGGCGACGTGCCGACGCTCGAGACGATGGCCGCCGTCTCGATCCTGCGCACGCACCTGCCGGAGCTGCAGGTGCGCGTCGTCAACGTCGTCGACCTGATGAAGCTGCAGCCGCAGAGCGAGCATCCGCACGGCCTCAGCGACACCGATTTCGGCGAGCTCTTCACCGTCGACAAGCCGGTGATCTTCGCCTTCCACGCCTACCCGTCGCTGATCCACAAGCTCACCTACCGCCGGGTCAACCATCACAACATCCACGTGCGCGGCTACAAGGAAGAAGGCACGATCACGACCGCCTTCGACATGACCGTGCTGAACGACCTCGACCGCTGGCATCTCGTGATGTCGGCCATCGACCGGCTACCGCAGACCGGCGAGCGCGGCCATGCCCTGAAGCGCCTGCTGCAGGGCAAGCTGATCGAGCACAGGCGCTACATCGCGCTGCACGGGCAGGATCTGCCCGAGATCCGCGACTGGCGCTGGACCCCCGGCCCCGCGGTCGACACCGACAGAGGAACGAACACCGATGCATCCGCAACCGCTCTTTGACACCGCCCGCGCGCTCGTCGCCGGAGACCGTGGCCTGCTCGCCATGGACGAGAGCACGACGACCTGCAACAAGCGCTTCGCGCCGCTCGGCATCCCGCAGACCGCGGAGATGCACCGCCAGTACCGCGACATGATCGTCACGACGCCGGGGCTCGGCGAGTGCATCAGCGGCGCCATCCTGTTCGACGAGACGATCCGGCAGAAGACCAACGCCGGCGTGCCGTTCGCGCAGGCGCTCGAGCGGGCCGGCATCGTGCCCGGGATCAAGGTCGACGCGGGCGCCAAGCCGATGGCGGGCTTCCCGGGCGAGCTCGTCACCGAAGGCCTCGACGGCCTGCGCGAGCGGCTCGCGGAGTACGCCGCAATGGGCGCGCGCTTCGCGAAGTGGCGGGGCGTGATCACCATCGGCCCGGCCACCGGCAGCAGCGACGCCATCCCGAGCGCCGGCTGCATCGCGGCCAACGCCCACGCCCTCGCACGCTACGCGGCGCTCTGCCAGGAAGCCGGCATCGTGCCGATCGTCGAGCCCGAGGTGCTGATGGACGGCGACCACACGCTGGCGCGCTGCGCGGAGGTCACCGAAGCGACGTTGCACGCCGTCTTCGCTGCCCTGCGCTCGCAGCGCGTGCTGCTCGAGGGCATGCTGCTCAAGCCGAACATGGTGCTGCCGGGCGAAGCCTGTGCCGACCAGTCGAGCACGGACGCGATCGCCGACGCGACGGTGCAATGCTTCCTGCGCACCGTGCCCGCCGCCGTTCCCGGCATCGCCTTCCTGTCGGGTGGCCAGTCGGCCGAGCTCGCCTCGGCGCGTCTGAACGCGATGAACCTGCGCTTTCGCGGCCGCATGCCGTGGGGCCTGGCGTTCTCGTTCGCCCGCGCCATCCAGCAACCCGCGCTCGAGCTCTGGCGCGGCCAGGCATCGAACGTGCCGGCCGCGCAGAAGGCGCTGT